>VAZF01000432.1 GCA_005888425.1 Alphaproteobacteria bacterium | reverse complement strand
TCGGGAGGACTGCAGACGATGCCAACGATCGATGTTCAGGTGCATGCCTATGAGCGCAACCACCCCGGCCGCCCTTGGGTCGGGACGCTGGTCGGCCCGGCGGAGATGACCGGCGACCAGATGGTGAAGGCGATGGATGAGGTCGGCGTCGACGGCGCGATCCTCGTCTCGCCGTTTTCGATGTATGGCTACGACGCGAGCTACGCGCTCCAGGTTCGCGCCAAGCATCCCGGCAAGTTCGGCCTCGTAAAGCCGGTCGATCCGAGCGATCCCGCGGTTGCCGAGACGATCGCCGACTGGGCGGCGACGGAGGGCACAGTCGGCATCCGCATCATGATGCGCGACACTGTCTCGACCGATCCGGCCGATCCCGGGCTCAACCGCGTGCTTGCCGCCGCCGCGCAGCACTCGATGCCGATCAATCTCTTGTGCTGGGGACGCTTGGAGCAGGCCGGACAATTGGCGGCCCGCCACCCGAACACGCAGCTCGTCATCGACCATCTCGGCTTGCAGCAGCCCTTCGAGCCGCCACCGCCTGCCGAGCCCTGGGCCGAGCTGCCGAAAGTGCTGGCGCTCGCGGCTTATCCCAATATCGCGATCAAGATCAGCGGCGCCTGCACGCTGTCGCACGAGAAGTTTCCGTACCAGGACATCTGGGATCCGCTGGCGCGCATCTTCGACGCGTTCGGGTTCCGGCGCTGCCTGTGGGGCACGGATTGGACGCGCGCCGTCAAATTGCTGACCTACCGGGAAGGCGTCGAGGCGTTTCGCGTAACCGACCGCTTGTCCGACAGCGACCGTGCTGCGCTGATGGGCGACAGCCTGACGCGCATCTACAACTGGTCGCCGTCAAAAGCATGATTTTTGTGCGCGGGGTGCGGCAATGAAGAAACAGTCACGCTGGAGGTATGTAGCCGCAGGGGCGGCGCTCGCGCTGGCGCTGAGCCCGGGCGCCGCGGTCGCGCAGAAATCCGGCGGCATCCTCAAGATCCCGCATGGCGACAGCCCGGCCTCGATGTCGATCCACGAGGAATCGACGATCGTCTCCGAGGGGCCGATGATGGCCGTCTTCAACAATCTCGTCATGTTCGACCAGCACATCGCGCAGAACCGGCTCGATACGATCGTGCCCGATCTCGCCAGCGAATGGTCGTGGAACGAGGACGGGACGGTGCTGACCTTCAAATTGCGCCAGGGGGTCAAATGGCATGACGGCAAGCCCTTCACCGCCCGCGACGTCAAATGCACCTGGGATCTCTTGCAAGGAAAA
>VAZF01000431.1 GCA_005888425.1 Alphaproteobacteria bacterium | reverse complement strand
CCGTACTCGCCACTCGCATAGCGTTCGAGCGCTTCGACGCCGTTCGTGGCGGTCTCCACCTTGCAGCCGAAGCTCTCGAGGATGCCGACCGCGACTTCCAGGTTGACGGGATTGTCCTCGACGAGCAGGACGCGTGCTCCTGCAACCCCTTCCGGCGGTGGCGCCGGAGGAACCTCCGAGGGCGGCAACATCGGCTCGACGCCGCTTTCCAGCGCGGCAAGGCAATGGCGAAGGGTCGCCTGGCGGACAGGCTTGCTCAGGCTGGCGGCGACATAGGCGCGCATCTCGCCGAATTCGTCGATCTCGTGATCGCGCAGGGTCAGCATGACGATGCGCAGCTCGGTGTTGGCCGGATCGGCCTTGATTCTGCGCACCAGATCGATCCCACTCACGTCGGGCAGATCGATATCGATGATCGCCATATCAAAGCGCTCATCACGCGCCGCCGAAGCGCGCAGCTCGGCCAGCGCCGCCGCCCCATTCTCCGCCTCTCCGACCCGGACGCCCCAGCTCAGCAGCTGGTCCTTCAGGTTGCGGCGGCGCACGGCGTTGTCCTCGATGATCAGGACCGCCATGCCTTGGAACGTGGCGAGCTCCGCCTCGGCGCTTTTCGTCGCTTCGTTCTGGCGGCCGAAGCGCGCCGTGAAACGGAACGTCGAACCCCGGGTGGGCTCGCTTGTCAGATCGATCGTGCCGCCCATCATCTCGCAGAGCTGCTTCGCGATGCTGAGGCCGAGCCCCGTCCCGCCGTAGCGGCGGGTGGTCGAGCTGTCCGCCTGGGCAAACGCGTCGAAGATATGACGCTGCTTGTCGGCCGGGATGCCAATCCCGGTGTCGGTGACGTCAAAGGCGACAAATGCCGACCCGGCATCGGCTTCAACGGCCTCGACGCGGATGCCGACCTCGCCTTTTTCTGTAAATTTGATCGCATTGCCGATCAGGTTGGTCAGGATCTGACGCAACCGGCCGGCATCGCCGATCAGCGCTGTCGGCAAGCTCGCCGGGATCGTGCAGGTCAGCTCCAACCCCTTGCCGTAGGCGACATCGGCAAAGGTCTCGGTCACCTCCTCGACCAGATCGCGCAGATCGAAGGGAGCCTGCTCGAGCTCGATCTTACCAGCCTCGATCTTCGAGATGTCGAGGATGCCATTGATGATCCCGAGCAAGGTCTCGGCCGAGCGGCGCGCCGTATCAAGATAGCGTTGCTGACGCGCGTCGAGCTTAGTTTGTTTGACGAGTTCCAGCATGCCGAGCACGCCATTCACCGGCGTGCGGATCTCGTGGCTCATCTTTGCAAGGAACTGCGACTTGGCGCGATTGGCTTCCTCCAATTCCAGGGTGCGGCGCCCGATCCGCGACTCGAGCGTGGCGTTCAGGTGGCGCAGTTCCTCCTCCGCCCGCTGCTGCGCCGCATGACGCGCCGCGAGAGCATCGGCCATGTCGTTGAAGGCCATCCCGAGACGGCCGATTTCAGACGAACGGTCGTCGACCTTAACCCGGGCATCGTAGTGGCCCTTGCCCCATTCGGTCGTGGCTTCGAGCAGGCTTGCGATCGGCCGCTTGATAAATCGCCGGCCACCGATCCAGGCCAGGTACATCGCCGCCAATAGACCCAGCAGGATGAGCAGGATGCCGCGTTTTGTGGCAGCCTCGATCGGCTCCATCGCTTCGACCTTGGACTGGCCGGCGCTGAGGAAGAAATCCTTTGGCGGCAGCTGCCCGGGCACATAGCCGAAGATGCGCGCTACACCGTCGACGCCGGCCGCCTCCTCCCATCCCGCGGTGTTGCCGTCCATGATCTCTTCATGCGACTTCCGCATGTTCTTGCCGACCAAGGCATCGCCGTTCGGTAAGCGCGCAATGATATTGCCGAGCCGGTCGGCGATCAGAATCGACTGCGAGGAGGTCAGGCCGCGTTCTTTGAGGTGCTCGGCCAGCCATTTCAGGTCGAGTCCCGCGAACACCACGCCCGCCACCTTGCCGTTCGCTCCGTAGAACCGCTCGGCGAAATGGATCATCTTTTCGCCGGTGTTCGGATCGATAAAGAAATTGCCGACCGCCAAGCCGTCGCCGGTGATCGACCGCTTGAAAAACTCTGTCTCGGCGACCGACGGCTCCATTATCGGGCCGCTCGAGCAGAAGACGTTGCCGACGTCGTCCGCCGCACCGATCCGCACGTAGGATTCGAAGCGTGCCTTTAGCTTGGCGAAGGTCGCGCCGCACTCTTTGCTGTCGCGCTTTTGGACCTCGTCGAGTTCTCCAAGCGCCACCAGCAGCTGCGATGCGCCCGCCCGGATCGCTTGGATCTCTTCGCCGAATTGTTTGGTGATTTGAATGACGCGCTGGCGGATCTCGTCCTCGCGTGCGGTGCGCAGCGCGTATTCGTTGACCGCCTGAATGACGAGGGCCGGGAGCACGGCGATGACGACGAGCAGGAACATCCGGCCGGTCAGGCTGAGCTGCATCCAGCGCCGGAATATCGACTGCGGTCCTTCTTTCACCTTCCGCGCCTGAGGCCCGCTATCAGTCGGTCGACCGCGCATCGCCTTCTCCCAATGTGCTCAACCTGCCGTCCGCGGCTGCGGCGTCGCAGAACCTGCTCGCCTAGGAATAGGATGGCTAGCAATACGGTGGATTTCGCGAGCCACAGCCGTTTGACCAGGATCAGCCATCACAACCTTGAAGGGTAAGGGTAAACAATATGTAAAAATCCACCAATCCCTGCCAAAAGGGATCGGCCTCTCCCGCAAAGCCGCGCCGGAACCCGCCCGTCCCGCCGGATCGAACGGCAGTTTCCTCCGGGCAGGCGCATCTGTGAATAACGATCAGGGCTGCGGAGGGCGCTTACCCCAGCCGGCGCGGGCCCTGTATGATGGGTACGGCGAGGTTTCGGATGTATTTCGACCGGCGGTTATGGCAGCTTACCCGCGGATTGCGGGGCCGCATCCTTTTGGCGATCGCCATCGGCCTTGCCGCGGCGGCGCTCGGGATCGCGCGGTTCGCGCTGCTCGGCGCCCTTCTCGCCCGTGTCTTCAGCGGCGCCGGCGCGGCCGCGGTCGCAATGACCGCCTTTGGGGTCGCGGGCACCGTCCTGCTGCGGGGTCTGCTCGATCATAGCCGCACGGTTATCGCGCACCGTACCGCCAGCCGCGTGCAGGAAGATCTGCGCGGGCGTCTCTACGACAAGATCGCTGAACTGGGCCCGGCCTGGTTTGCCAGCGAACGCACCGGCGGCGTCATGCTGTCGCTGGTTGACGGGGTCGAGCAGCTGCAGAGCTTTTTCGGCCAATATCTGCCGCAGGTCTGCGTCGCCGCGCTGACGCCGATTGCGATCTTCGCCTTTATCGCGTGGTGGGATGTGCCGGTCGCGACGGTCATGCTGATGGCGGCCCTGATCACGCTCGCCGCGCCGATCGCCTGGAACAAGGTCGAGGGCGGCAGGGGCCGCGTCCGGCACGAGGCGATGAAGGGCTTCGGCTCGGAATTCCTCGACGCCGTCCAGGGTCTGCCGACCTTGAAGGCCTTTGGGCAAAGCACCGCCTACGGCAAGCGGCTCGCCGAGCGGGCTCGCCGATTGTCGGAATCGACGATGCGGGTCCTCTCGACCAGCGTCTTGACCCGCGGCATTACCGATTGCGGCATCGCGACCGGCGCGGCCGCGGCATTGGCGCTCGGCGTGTGGCGAGTCTCGAACGGACTAATGACGATCGAGGCCCTGCTGATCGTGCTGATGGCGGGCACCGAAGTGTTCCGTCCGTTGCGCGATCTCCGCGGCGTGTTGCATCAGGGCATGGTCGGACAGTCGGCCGCGGCCGGGATTCACGCGCTGCTCGCCGCCGAGCCGCTCGTGAAGCCATCGCCGCTTGCTCGCCCCCTCACCCCAATCCTCTCCCCCGATGCGGTAGAGGGAGTTGTCGGGGTGCCGACGATCGCTTTCGAAGACGTGCATTTCGCCTATCCCGGGGGGCGGCAAGCAGCGCATGACGGGCTCACCTTCACCGTCGCGGCCGGCGAGAAGATCGGCATCGTCGGCCCGAGCGGCTCCGGGAAATCCTCGATCGCGCGCCTGCTGTTGCGCCTGTTCGATCCGCAATCCGGGACGGTGCGGGTGGGCGGGCAAGACATCCGCACACTCGATCCCGAGGCGCTGCGCCGCCTGATCGCCATCGTGCACCAGGACACCTACCTGTTCCATGGCACGGTCGAGGAGAATTTGCGGCTCGGCAAGCCGGACGCGACCCAAGCCGAGCTGGAACAGGCGGCGCGCGACGCCAATGCCCATGAATTCATCCGGCAATTGCCGCAGGGTTATCAGAC
>VAZF01000430.1 GCA_005888425.1 Alphaproteobacteria bacterium | reverse complement strand
TCGCTCGATCTCGCCGAGCCGATCGCCGCGGCAGGACAAGATCGCGAAACGAGCGATTTCGGCGCCGATGCCACCACGGCGACAGCTGCGGCGGCGGCACGGGTCGGCGCCGCGGAGACATTGCTGAGCCTCACCCACATTATCAAGCCGTGGGCGCGCGAATTCGCGGTTGTCGTCGCTTCCGGCATCGGCCGCGTCGCGTTCTTTATCGGGGTCGGCATTCTCGGTGCGCTCGCGGTCGCCGCCGTCAAGACGGGTGCGCCCTTCGCGTGGCTCCTGATCGCGCTCGCCCTGGCCGCGCCGTTGGCCGGCATCCTGCATTGGATCGAGAGC
>VAZF01000429.1 GCA_005888425.1 Alphaproteobacteria bacterium | reverse complement strand
CATGCGGGCGCGGATCGACCGGCTCGGCGCCGAAGCACGCGACGCCTTGGGGCTGCTCAGCGCTTACGTCACCGAGACGATCCAGGGCCTGTCCGATCTCGTCGCGTTTCAAGCCGTCGCCGGCCGGCGCGCCGGGTTTATGGAGACGGTGCGCGGTTACCAAACGACGCGCTTGCGGCTTCTCTCCGACCTGTCCTCGCAGACCGCGCAATTAGAGGTCGTCACCGGGCTTGGCGGGCTCGGGGTGGCGGTGGCGGGCGCCTGGCTTGTCGCAAACGGCGAACTCGCCGCAACCACCCTGCCCTTGCTGATCCTGTTGGC
>VAZF01000428.1 GCA_005888425.1 Alphaproteobacteria bacterium | reverse complement strand
CCGGGCGCGGCGATCCGCCGCAAGATCCCGGCCGTTAATCCGGCGCGACTGGACAGGTTCGGAAAGCTATAGAGGCGCCGGGCGGCCCAGGGCCGCCATGCGTAGGGAAGGTGAGGGGCCTTGCTGACGCGGCGCGTTTTGCCGGCCGGGCTGCTGCTCGGCATGGCGCTGATCATCGCATCCTGCGCGGCGCCATCCGGGGGACCGAGCAGCCTCGGCAGTGCGGGGAGCGATGCGCATATCCCGCTCTATGCGCGCGTGCCCTACCAGCCCTTTTCGCGCGAGGCGGCGATCCAGATTGCCTATCGCGAATGGCGCGCCTTTGGTCAGCCGGTTGTCCTGCCGCACACCGAGCTGCCGTTCGACAATGAGCGCGCCGAGGGCCTTTGGCAGAGGGTCGGCGATTATTGGTGGCTGGGTCTGTCGCTCGGCGATCGCGACCAGGGCTTCACCGGCATGCACGACCAGAACGGCCGGATCTTCTCGGCCGCCGAGGACGAGAATTTCGCGTGGTCGGCGGCTTTCATCGATTACGTCATGCGCATGGCAGGGGCGGGGCGCCGCTTTCCCTATTCGTCGACCCATTCCGATTACATCAACGCCGCGCGCCAGGGCGGATCGGGTCTGGTGATCTCGGCGCACCCGCCGGAGAGCTACGCGCCGCAACGCGGCGATCTGATCTGCTATTCGCGCACGCATCGGCCGATGCGCTATGCCGAGCTGCCGACCGGACGCTTTCCCGGCCATTGCGACCTCGTCGTCGCGACGCGGCCCGGCCTCCTCGACGTCATCGGTGGCAATGTCGACAATTCGGTGTCGATGAAGCACGTCCCGGTGACAACAAACGGGCTGCTCGCCAACCCGGATGGGACGAACGTCGATCCCGATAACGCCTGGTTTGTCGTGCTGCGCGTGCTCTACGACCGCTAGGCCGCTTGCGGCTATTTCGGATCTGCGGTCTGGAGCGCGGCACGCACCTCACGCGCGCGTCCGCCGTCGATCATCGCCTCCTGCAAGGCCGGCTCGCGATCGAGCACCCGGCGGTAAATCGCCGCGACGGCCGCGACGATCTCACCATTGCGCCCGAGCAGCTCGTCGCCGAATTCGAGGATGCGGAGATTGGGCCAGGCGCGCGGCCGGATTTGCGATACCGCTTCGAGCGCCTCGCGCGCCGGACGATCCGGCCGGCTCTGCGCCAGGATCAGCGCTGCCGATGCGGTCGAGCGCGACACGCCGGCATGACAATGAATGAGGAGGTGGGCGGGCAACCCTTCGATCAGCTCGTGGCCGAAGGCGAGCAGGCGCTCGACATCGGCTTGCTGGGGCGCGAGGCAGTTGGGGCGGGTCTCGATGATGTCGTGAAACCGCAGTGCCAGCCGCCGGTGCGGTGAGAAGCCGGCGAAGGCCGGCGGGTCCGGCATGTCGGGATCGAGGATCGACAGGACATGCGTCACCCCGGCGGCGCAATGCTCATCGAGCTCGGGAATGCCGCAAATCGTCAGGCGAAAAGGGGCGAAGGTGCTCAGTTCGGCAACCATGATTTAGAAGGGTGCTTTAGGAAGGAGCGCTAAACGGCTCGGCTCTGGCGATCAGGTTTCGACCTGCTCGCTTGCCTCGCTGTCGGTTTCCTGACGCTCCGGTTCTCCCCGAAGCCGCCGCGCGCGGGTGACCGCCCGGTCGAGCTCCTCCATCGTGCACAGCCCGACGCTCACGGGGTGGCGCGGCTTGATATTCGGGCTGTTCCAATGGGTGCGGTCGCGCACCGCCGCGATCGTCGGTTTTGTCGTCCCGATCAGCTTCGAGATCTGGCCCTCGGACAATTCCGGGTGGCTGCGCAGCAGATACATGATCGCATCCGGCTTGTCCTGCCGTTTCGAGATCGGCGTGTAGCGCGGCCCCTTGTGCTTGACGAATTGCTGGGGGACCGCCCGGTCGGACAATTTGAGCCGCGCCTCGGGATCGGCCTGGCAGCGCTCGATCTCCTCGGTGGTTGTCTGACCGTTCGCGACGGGGTCGAGCCCCTGCATTTGGACGGCCACCTCACCGTCGGCGATCGCCTGTACTTCGAGCGGGTGCAGACCGCAGAAATCGGCGATCTGATCAAAGGTCAACGAGGTGTTCTCGACCAGCCATACGGCGGTCGCTTTTGGCATCAAAGGAGCGGGCATGACCACTTTCCGGTGTGACACGCGCTAACGCGCGCTTTTGCTGTGCCATATAATGGGCTTCAGGGGCGGAGGGAAGGAGGACGCGATGGATGAGGAGGACCTGCTGCCGCAGCGCCAGCCGAAAAAGCCCAAGGATTTGACGCTTTTGGGGATTGCCGAGCTGGAGGAATACATCGCCGGTTTGGAAGGCGAGATCGCCCGCGCCCGCGCCGAAATCGCGGCCAAGCAGAAGCAACGCAGCGGCGCCGATGCGCTGTTCAAACGATAGCGGGCCCGGCGAAGGAGAAGGACGATATGCAGCAACAGCAACGCTTTGACCTGGTTCTGAAGGGCGGACGGGTCATCGATCCGGCGCAGGGGATCGACGGTGTCCAGGATGTCGCGATCGCCGACGGCAAGATTGCGGCGGTCGGTCGGGATCTCTCGGGGACGGGAGAGACGGTCGATGTGCGTGGCGCGCTGGTCCTGCCCGGGCTGATCGATACGCATGCCCATGTCTTCCGGCACGTCACCGGCCGGTTTGGGCTCGACGCCGATCTGGTCGGCGTGCACTCGGCCGTGACGACGCTCGTCGATCAGGGCGGACCGAGCCTGATGACGTTCCCGGCGTTCCGCAGCTATGTCGTCGCACCCGCGGCGAGCCGCGTTTATGCGTTTCTGTCGGCCTACCTCGTGGGCGGCATGGAAGGGCATTACTATCCCGAACTCTACGGGCCGCACGGCATCGATGTCGACGGCACGGTGAAGGCGGCATTCGCCCACCGCGACCTCGTCAAGGGCATCAAGGCGCATGCCGAAATCGGCGGGTTCTCGCGCTGGGGGATGGAGGCCTTCCGCCTCTCGAAGGAGATCTCACGCCAGGCAAAGCTGCCGCTTTACATCCATTTCGGCCAGCTCTGGGCGTTGCCGGAAGGCGGCGAGACGCGAGTCGATCCCGACCGCATCCTGCCCGACATTCTCGATCTGCTGGAGCCTGGGGATATTCTGGCGCATCCCTTCACGCGACATCCCGGCGGCTTTGTCGGTCAGGACGGGCGCGTGCACCCGGTCGTCAAGGAGGCCGTCGCGCGCGGCCTCAAGATCGATGTCGGCTATGGCTCGCATTTCAGTTTTGCGATGGCGAAGAAGGTGCTCGAGGCGGGCATCCTGCCGGACACGCTCGGTGCCGATATGCACGGCTACAACACGCGCCTGCCGTCGGACATGCCGGCGGATCAGGCGCATATGTTCGCCGGCTCGACCAATTTCAGCCTGATTTCGGCGATGACGGGGCTCCTCGCCTGCGGCGTGCCGCTCGAAAAGCTTGTGCCGATGGTGACGTGCAACGCCGCCGCGATGCTCGGTCTCGCGGACGAGATCGGCATGTT
>VAZF01000427.1:4730-8141 GCA_005888425.1 Alphaproteobacteria bacterium | reverse complement strand
CGTATTCCTTTGTGAAAACCTCGTCCGGAATCTTGCCCCGATACGGTTCGAGGATTTTCAGCTCCTCGCCTTGGGGCACCCCGGTAGCGGCTAGCTCGGAATTGTCGAAGTAGCTGCGGGTCCGCTTGTAGGCCCCATAGAACAAATTCTTGTTCGACCATTCGAAATCGAAACCGTAGGCCAGCGCCTGTCGCACCTTCGGGTCCTGAAAGATCGGCCGGCGCAGATTGTAGCCAAAGCCCTGCATGCCGCTTGGCAGCTGGTTCGGGATCTCCTCTTTCTTGATGAGTCCCTCGCGCAGGGCCGGGCTGTCATATCCCGTTGCCCAGGATTTTGACGAGTTCTCCAGCCGGATATCGTATTGCCCGGCCTTGAAGGCCTCGAGCGCGATCGTGCCGTCGCGGTAATAGTCGTAGCGGAGCACATCGACATTGTGCCGCCCCTTGTTGACCGGCAGATCCTCGCCCCAATAATCCGCGACCCGGCGATAGGTTACCGAGCGGCCAGGATCGAACGAGTCGATCTTGTAGGCGCCGCTGCCGAGCGGCGGCTCCAGCGTCGTCTTCGCGAAGTCGCGGTTCGACCAATAGGCTTTCGACAACACGGGCATCTGGCCAATGATTTGCGGCAATTCGCGGTTATCGGCCGATTTCAACGTGAAGCGGACGCCGCGCTCGCCGGCTTTCTCGAGCTTCGTCACATCGCCGTAATAGGAGCGGTAGCGCGGGTGCCCCTTCTCGCGCAGCGTGTTGAAGGTCCAGATGATGTCCTCGGGGGTCATCGGCGAGCCGTCGTGAAAGCGCGCGCCCTTGCGCAGCGTGTAGACAACCGACAGCTTGTCGGGCGCGAGGTCGATCGTCTCGGCGGCGAGCCCGTATTCGCTGCCGGGCTCGTCTTCCGACGCCGTCGTCAGTGTGTCGAAGATGCCGCCGATGCCGGCGGCCGGCAGGCCCTTGACGACATACGGGTTGAAGGTGTCGTAGGTGCCGATCGCGGAGAATTTCATCGTCCCGCCCTTTGGGGCGCTCGGATTGACGTAGTCGAAATTCTTGAAGTCCGGCCCGTATTTCAATTCGCCGAATAGCGACACGCCGTAAGTGCCGGCGGCAAGGGCCGCGCTCGCGACGGCGCAGCCGATCAGCGCGCCGAGAGTGGCGCCGAGACGCCTCGGCCGGCGGGAAACATGGAGCATCAAACCGTCCTTGTGCAAACCGTCCTTGTGATCGCGCTCACGCCGCTAACAACGCCAGCACCTCGCGGTGCGCATGGGGATCGCCGGCCACGACGATGCGGCCGTCCGAGGCCAGCGACAGTTTCTGTCCCTGCCAGTCGGTCGCGAGGCCGCCGGCGCCTTCGACGATCGGCGCCATCGCGCTGAAATCGTAAGGCTTAAGGCTCGCCTCAATGACAAGATCGATAAAGCCGAGCGCGACGAGGCCATAAGCATAGCAATCGGCGCCGTAGCGGACGAGCTTGGCCTTTGCCGCGACGCGCGCCTGCGCGGCCGCATCGGCGTCTTTGAACATATCGGGGCTCGTCGAGAACACGGTCGCGGCGGCGAGCGCTGGGCAGGGGCGGCAGCGGACCGTGCTGCCGTTGAATGTTGTCGGCCGCCCGGTCGCGCCGATCCAGCGCTCGCGCGAGATCGGCTGGTCGATGATGCCGAGGATCGGCCGGCCCTGATGCGCCAGTGCGATCAGCGTCCCGAACAGCGGCACGCCGCTGATAAAGGATTTGGTGCCGTCAATCGGGTCGAGCACCCAGACGAACTCGGCGTTTTCGCGCTCCGCCCCATATTCCTCGCCGATGATGCCGTGATCCGGGAAACGCGCCGTGATGAGCCGCCGCATCGCCGCCTCGGCATTGCGGTCGGCGATTGTCACCGGCGACAAATCGGGCTTGTCGTCGACCGCGATCCTCTGCCGGAAATGCGGGCGGATGGCCTCTCCGGCGGCGTCGGCGAGGTCGGAAGCGAGCGCCAGGAAATCGTCGAGCTCGCTCACATTCCTCCTATTTCAGGCTTTCGAGATAGGCGACGACATCGGCGCGGTCCTGTACCTTCGGGAGCCCCGGGAAGGTCATCTTGGTGCCCTTCGCAAAGTCCTGCGGCTTGTAGAGCCAGACATTGAGCTTGTCCGGATCCCATTTCTCGCTCTTGTGCGCAGCAAGCGCCTGCGAGAACTGATAGTTCGGCACCGCGGCGATGTTCTCCTCCATGATGCCGTAGAGGTTGGGGCCGATCTTGTTGGCGCCGCCTTTGTCAAAGGTGTGGCATTGCTGGCAGACCTTGGCAACCTGCTCGCCATGCTTCGGGTCGGCCTTGGCCATAACGGGCGCGATCGGCTCAGGGCCGGCCGCGGCGCCGCCGGCGGGCGCCGCCGCGGTGGCTGCCGCCGCGCCTTCCTCGGCGCCGGGGGGCAGATAGGCCGCCTTCTCCAGATGCCGCGGGCGGACAAACGAGCTGGCGATGATGCCGGTCACCATCGCGACGATCATCGCAGTCAGCACCGATGCAATGATCTTGTTCCACTCGAACGATGGCATCGACGCCCTTTCGCCTTGTCGTAGAAGCGGCCGGCAGCCCGCGGCAACCGTACGGCGCCGCAGAAAATCGGATTCCAGCGGTCAACTCAACCGAATTGTGCAGGCGAATTATGCCGCTTCCGGCCTGCCGACGAAGCGGGCATGTTGTCGCTCCCTATGCGCCCGAATTGTACCGCATGTACCATTCCGCCCTGCCCCAACACCCGATCATCCTGATCCCGACCCGGCTCGCCGCCGCCCGGCTGCCGCGAAAGCCGCTCGCCGACATCGCCGGGTCGCCGATGATCCTGCATGTCTGGCGCCGCGCGGTCGCCGCCGAGCTCGGCCCGGTCGTCGTCGCGTCCGGCGACCGCGAGATCGCCGACATCGTGGAGCGCGAGGGCGGGCGGGCGGTGCTGACCGAGCCGGATCTTCCGACCGGCTCCGACCGCATTCATGCCGCGATAACGGCGCTCGACCCGGAGCGGCATCACGACGCGGTTGTCAATGTGCAGGGCGACATGCCGATGCTCGATCCCGCCGCGATCCGGCTTGCGCTCGAAGCCCTCGCCGATCCCGAAACCGATATCGCGACGCTCGCGGCGGCGATCACCGATCCGGCCGCCCTCACGGATACGAGCGTCAACAAGGTCGTCGCCGGCTTTGCCGACCCTGGCCGCCCCGCGCGCGCGCTTTATTTCTCGAAGGCGGTCGTGCCGTGGGGCGAGGGGCCGCATTACGAGCATATCGGCCTCTACGCCTACCGCCGCGCCGCGCTGGAGCGCTTTGTGACATTGCCGCGCGGCGTCCTGGAACAGCGCGAGCGCTTGGAGCAGTTGCGCGCGCTGGAAGCCGGGATGCGCTTCTCGGTCAGCCTGATCGACAAGG
>VAZF01000427.1:0-4683 GCA_005888425.1 Alphaproteobacteria bacterium | reverse complement strand
TTGTCAGAGGCACGAGCGGTTGAACGATGGGTCCCGGCTTTCGCCGGGACGCCAATTTAGGGCAGGGTTTTCAGCCCTTCTGCGGATACCCCGCCTCGGCGACCGCCTCGGCGATCTCGGGGAGGATCGCGGGATCGTCGATCGTCGCCGGCATCGTGTAGTCCTGCCCGTCGGCGATATGCCGGATCGTGCCGCGCAGGATCTTGCCCGAGCGCGTCTTTGGCAGCCGCTCGACAATCAGCGCGGTCCGGAAGCTGGCGACCGGGCCGATCCGCTGCCGCACCAGCGCAACCGCCTCCTCGGCAATCGCCTCCTTCGGCCGGTTGACCCCGGCCTTCAGCACGAGAAGGCCGAGCGGCACCTGCCCCTTCAGGGCATCGGCGACGCCCATGACGGCGCATTCGGCGACATCGGGATGCGCCGCCAGCACCTCCTCCATGCCGCCGGTCGAGAGCCGATGCCCCGCGACATTGATGATGTCGTCGGTCCGGGTCATGACATGGATGTAGCCATCCTCGTCGATGAGCCCGGCATCGGCGGTCTGGTAATAGCCGGGATAGGTCGTCAGGTAGGACTCAACAAAGCGCTCGTCCTTCTGCCACAAGGTCGGGAGCGTGCCGGGCGGCAAGGGCAATTTGACCGCGATAGCGCCGATCTCGCCCGGCCTTATTTCGATCGCCTGGCCGATGGCGTCGGCGTCCAGCACGCGCACATCCCAGCCCGGCACGGCCTTTGTGCAGGAGCCGTATTTGACCGGCAGTTTCTCGATGCCGAGGCAGTTGGCGCCGATCGGCCAGCCCGTCTCGGTTTGCCACCAATGGTCGATGACCGGCACCTTCAGCTTTTCCTCGGCCATTTTCCGTCGGGGTCCTGCTGGCGGATCGCGCGGAACGCTGTCGGCGCGGTGAACAGCACGCGGACATCATGTTCGGCGATGACGCGCCAGAACGCGCCCGCATCCGGGGTCCCGACCGGCTTCCCCTCATACATGATCGAGGTGCAGCCATAGAGGAGCGGCGCGTAGACCGTGTAGGAATGCCCGACCGCCCAGCCTATGTCTGACGCCGCCCAATAGGCTTCACCGGGCTCCATGCCGTAGACGTGCCGCATCGACCAATGGAGCGCGACGGCATGCCCGCCATTGTCGCGGACGACGCCTTTCGGCACGCCGGTCGTGCCCGAGGTGTAGAGGATATAGAGGGGGTCGGTCGCGGCGAGGGGCACGCAATCGACGGGCGGCGCCTTGGCGTCCAGCTCCTGCCAATCATGGTCGCGCCCGGCGACCATCTCCGCCCGGCACATCGGCCGCTGCAGGATGACGCAAGCCTTGGGTTTCGAGCGGGCTTCCTCGATCGCCGCGTCGAGCAACGGCTTGTAGGGGATGACCCGGTTGATCTCGACGCCGCACGATGCCGAGACGATCGCGACCGGCTTCGCGTCGTCGATGCGGGTCGCCAATTCGTGCGACGCGAAGCCGCCGAACACGACCGAATGAATGGCGCCGATGCGGGCGCAGGCGAGCATCGCGATTGCCGCCTCGGGCACCATCGGCATGTAGATGAGGACGCGGTCGCCGGTCTTGACCCCGAGGCCCGCGAGGACGCCGGCGAAGCGCGCGGTACGGTCGCGCAGGTCCCGATAGGTAAAGCGCACGACCTGGTCCGTGACCGGGCTGTCCCAAATCAGCGCGAGCCGCTCGCCATGCCCGGCCGCGACATGCCGGTCGAGCGCGTTCCAGCAGGTGTTGAGTCGCGCCCCGGCAAACCAGCGGTAAAACGGCGGCCGTGTGTCATCGAGCACGCGGTCCCAGCGCCTCTCCCACTCGATCGCCTCGGCCGCCTCCGCCCAGAATTCCTCCGGCTTCTCGAGCGACCGGCGATAGGTCTCGGCATAACTGCTCATTATCATTAATTGCTCCGTTAACTCTCACCCATCGCCAATCGCAAGCCGGACAGGAGCAACTCGCGGTACTCCAGGTTGCGGTAGGGCACGTCGCTCGGCACGATGATCGGGGTAATGGCGCGCAGCCGAGTAACGATCTCATGCGCTTCGTCCAGCCGCCCCATATGGGCATAGCAGGCGGCGAGACAGCGGTACGTACCGGGATGGCCTGGATTGTCTTGAACAGCCAGGAGCAGCTTCGACGCTGCTTCATCGAACTGACGTTTGAGGAAATAGGCCATGCCCAGCACGACAAGGGGCGTACCGATACGTTCGCGCGGACTCAGTCGCAGCGCAATCCCGATATGCTCGATGGCGAGATCGTGCTCACCGGCAATATTCCGAAGAATGCCGCTCACATTCCAGCCGCGGGCGAAGCTCGGATTCAGCGCCAGCGCCCGGTCGATCAGTCCAATCATGGCGCCGATATCCTCGCCGATATCGTCGCCGAAATGCGCCAGCACGAGCGCGGCGTTGACGAGAACACGGGGATCATTCTCTGCCGCCTGGACCGCCTGCCGGGCGAGAGCGCTTCCTTTGCGCCAACTTGTCTCCGGCGCTTCGGCCCATCCGGAAGTGGCGATCTCACGGTGGCACATCGCCGCCCAGGAAAGTGCCGGCCCGTAATGCGGATCGATCGCGATCGCCTCCTCGAACAAACGCAGCGCCTCGATAACCCGCTCTTTGGTTATCGGGTAGAAGACCGCAAGTGCGCGCAAATAAAGATCGTAGGCGGTGAGGTCGGTTGTCGGACGCGCTGCGGATCGGCGCATCTCAGCGGCTTGTAATGCCGGTTCGATGACGCCGGCGACGCTGAGAGCGATTTTGTCCTGAAGCTCGAACACATCTTCGATTAAGCCGTCGAAGCGATCGGCCCAGAGATGCGCACCGGTTTCGGCGTCGATCAGCTGCGCCGTGATGCGCACCCGGCTACCGCCTTTGCGCACCGAGCCTTCGAGGATGTAGCGCACGCCGAGTTCGCGCCCGATCTCTTTCACCTCAATCGGACGGCCCTTATAGGTGAAGGTCGAGTTACGGGCGATGACGAACAGCCAACGGATGCGGCTGAGCGCCGTGATGATTTCTTCGACCATGCCGTCGACGAAGTACTCCTGCTCCGGATCGCCAGACATGTTCTGGAACGGCAACACTGCGATCGACGGCTTGTCGGGCAGCGGCAGCGCCGCGGGTTGGACCGCGGCCGTCCCGGTCGCATCAACGCCGGAAAGCGGGCGAAACGCCCGCGGTCCGATCTCCGGTCCGATGCGATACACGCGGACTGGCCTCACGATATTCTTGAGGCTTTGCTCGCCGAGATCCTCGAAGACGCAATCGAGCCGGTCCCGCACCTGGTCGTGCACGATCGCCGACACACAGATCCCGCCGGGCTCGGCCACGCCCTCCAGCCGCGCCGCGATGTTGACGCCGTCGCCGTGGATGTCGCCGTCCTCGACAATGATGTCGCCCGAATTGATCCCGACGCGGAATTCGATGCGCCGGTCTTCCGGCGTGGCGGCATTCCGCGACCCCATCCCGCTCTGCACGGTAATGGCGCAGGCGACCGCCTCGACGACGCTCGGAAATTCGATCAGGAGGCCGTCGCCGGTCGTCTTGACGATGCGGCCCTTGTGCTCGGCGACCATCGGGTCGATCAGCTCGCGGCGCAAGGCCTTGAGGCGCGCCAAAGTGCCGGCCTCGTCGCGGCCCATGAGCCGGCTGTAGCCGGCGACATCGGCGGCGAGGATCGCCGCCAGCCGGCGCTCGACCCGCTCTGCGCTCAAACCGTCCTCCCTATGCCGCCCAGGCAGGCCCGGCGGCTGGGGGAAGCTTACACGCACTCGGCGCTTCCGGCACAAAACCGATTCTTTGCCCGGCCCGGCGTAGCCTTTAAGGTGCGGACGAGCGATGCCCGTAATCCTTTCCTCGATAGACCGGCGTTCCGAGGCGTTCCGCGCCAACGACCAGGCGATGCGTGCGGTCGTCGCCGATCTGCGCGACAAATCGCAGGCGATCGCGCAGGGCGGCGACGAGCCGTCGCGGCAGCGCCATCTTGGGCGCGGCAAATTGCTGGCCCGCGAGCGCATCCGCCTCTTGCTCGATCCGGGTTCCCCCTTTCTCGAACTCTCCGCCTTTGCCGCCTACGAGATGTATGACGGCGCGGTGCCGGCGGCCGGGATCGTCACCGGCATTGGCCGCATCGCCGGGCGCGAATGCGTCGTCGTCGCCAATGACGCGACGGTCAAGGGCGGCACCTATTTCCCGATGACGGTCAAGAAACACCTGCGCGCCCAGGAGATCGCGCGCGACAACCGCCTGCCCTGCCTCTACCTCGTCGATAGCGGCGGAGCGTTCCTGCCGGCGCAGGACGAGGTGTTTCCCGACCGCGAGCATTTCGGCCGCATCTTCTATAACCAGGCCAATCTCTCGTCGCTTGGCGTGCCGCAGATCGCGATCGTCATGGGTTCGTGCACGGCGGGCGGCGCCTATGTGCCGGCGATGTCCGACGAGTCGATCATCGTCAAGGGCCAGGGCACGATCTTTCTCGGCGGCCCCCCCTTGGTGAAGGCCGCGACCGGCGAGATCGTCACGGCCGAGGAATTGGGTGGCGCCGATGTGCATAGCCGCATCTCCGGCGTTACCGATCATTACGCGCTTGACGACCGGCACGCGCTCGGCATCGCGCGGCGGATCGTCGGCAATCTGAATTCAGTGAAGCCGATGCCGCTGGCGCTCGCCGAGCCG
>VAZF01000426.1 GCA_005888425.1 Alphaproteobacteria bacterium | reverse complement strand
GGGAGCGGATCAGCGTCTTTAATTCCTCGACCGCCGCCCCGATACGCTCCCGGACGGTGCCGCGGATCACCAGCGTGACCCCGAAATCGCGGCGCCGAAAATAGGGATACGAGCCGATCTCGAGATCGGCGTAGCGCGTCTGCAATTCGCCGAGATCCTTGGCGATCGTCCCCTCGGCGAGGGTACAGCTGACGCTGCGGCTCAACACCGCCGCGCCCCCTTTCAGCCGGTGCTTCAGCTCGCTGAAGATCGCTTGCATGATCTGCGGCACGCCGGGCAGCACAAACACATTGTCGATGCGGAAGCCGGGGGCGCGAGAAATCGGGTTCGGCAATAATGTCGCCCCGTCCGGCACCTGCGCCATCCGCAGCCGCGCCTCATTGAGCCCGCCCGGCGGATAATGGCTTTCGAGAAGCCGCTTCGCCTCGGGATGGACGATCAGCGGCACCGCAAAGGCCTCGGCGATCGAGGCCGAGGTGATGTCGTCATGCGTCGGGCCGATGCCGCCGGTCGTAAACACATAATCGAAGACGCGGCGCACCTCGTTGACGGTGTTGACGATGGTTTCGGCGTCATCCGGGATGACCCGCGCCTCGCGCAGGCGGATGCCGGCCTCGTTCAGGCCCTTGGCGAGAAAGGCGAGATTCGCGTCCTGGGTGCGGCCCGACAGGATCTCGTTGCCGATGATCAGCACGCAGGCGGTGACCGTCTTCGGCGGGGTTTCGGCCTGGTTCATCGGCTCCTCGAATGCTGCCGTGCCGCGAAATATGCCCGTCTTTCTAGGCAAAGCCCGCCCGTCACACAATCGCCGGGATTGCGGCATACACCGGGCGGCGAGCGCTATTGCGGGTGCGGCGCGCTTTGCTTACCTCAGCGATCGGAACCGCGATGGCGATGATTGCCCCTGTGTTCGGATCGGATTATGACCTCTGCGCGCGGCCCCTGGGCGGCGCCGGCGGAGTGAAGATATAGCGTCATGCAGCAGGATCTGATGCCGGGGCTGGGACTCGGGCGCGGCGCCCCGCGCAGCGAGCAAATCAAGATCCACGGCGCCGACGCGTTCGACGGCATGCGGCAGGCCGGAAGGCTGGCAGCGGCGACGCTCGACTTCATCATCCCCCATGTCCGCCCGGGGATCACGACCGGCGAGCTCGACCGGCTCTGCCACGAATTCATTGTCGGGCACGAGGCGATCCCGGCGCCGCTCAATTACCGCGGCTTCCCGAAATCGATCTGCACTTCGATCAATCATGTCGTCTGCCACGGCATCCCCGGCGACCGCCGTCTGATGGACGGCGACATTCTGAACATCGATGTGACGGTGATCCTCGACGGCTGGCACGGCGACACGAGCCGAATGTTCTTTGTTGGCGAGCGCATTCCGCTGAAGGCGAGAAAGCTCGTCGAGGTCACCTACGAGGCGATGATGCGCGGCATCGCCGTCGTGCGGCCCGGTGCCCATATCGGCGCGATCGGCGATGCGATCCAGCGCTATGCCGAAAGCCACCGCTATTCCGTCGTGCGCGATTTCTGCGGCCACGGCGTCGGCCGCATCTTTCATGACGCGCCGTCGATCCTGCATTACGGGCGGCCGGAGGACGGCCCTATCATGCGCGAGGGCATGTTCTTCACCGTCGAGCCGATGATCAATGCCGGCCGCTATGAGGTGAAGGTGCTGAGCGATGGTTGGACCGCGGTGACAAAGGACCGCTCCTTGTCGGCCCAGTTCGAGCACACGGTCGGCGTCACGGCAACGGGCTACGAGATCTTCACGATCTCGCCGGCCGACCTGCACCAGCCACCCTACGATCTCAGCCTTCTGGCAGAAAATCCTCGGCCAGGATCTGATCGGCCGTAAAAGGGCATTTTGCGGGGAAAATGCGTTCCGGCAGTCCAGTTTCATCTGCCGCGCGCTGTCGCGCTCGGGCATACAAACCGGGGCGAATTGACGCGACAAGTGGTCGAAGACTTGGTGATTCAGCGAGCAGATCCTCGATTCGCTGACGTTGCTCGCGAATGGTGCCAGACCAGCTTTTCGATCTGAGCCCGACCTGGAGCTGCCATTTCAACAGGTGAGCCAGCAGCACAGTCAGGCGGCTTTCAATTTCCCGCTTGTCGCTGCGGCCCATCGTTTCAAGCTCCTCCGCGATGTTCTCGATATCGAGCTCGGAGAATTCGCCAGACCGTAGGAGCTGCGCCTGTTCCATTGTCCAGGCGTAGAAATCCTCTTCGTAGTCGACGGCGTTGCGGGGCATTGCCGGTCTCCGGATCAAATAATCCCGATTATAACACCCTCACGGCGCCAGCCGTACCGTCGCCCGGGCGCTGCGGCCCTGGGCGTCGATGACCGTCAGCTGTGCGAAACCGGGTCCGTCCGGGCGCCAATAGAGCGCACGCCGCGATGCGGCTGGGGCGAGCGGCCGGCCATCGACGAGCCAGCGCAAGGGTCCGCGTCCGCCGGCCGCTTCCAGCGGCACCTCGGCGCCATCCCAGCTGACGACGGCGCCGTCCGGCGGATAGAGGATCTTCGGCGCGCCGGCATCGACATTGCGGCCATGATCCAATGGCGCGGCATCGAGCCGCTGCAGCCCGGCCGGCAGATCGCGGCGGCTGAGCCGCAGCGCATCGGGTGCCGGCGCGGACGCCGTTGCAGGTGCGGGCCCGAGGAGGTCGGCGATCTTGAACAATACCGGCGAAGCGGTCGTGCGACCGCTATGGCCGGGCATCGGCGTCCCGTCCGGCCGCCCCGCCCAGACCGCGATCGTCACCTGCGCATCGTAGCCGATCGCCCAGAAGTCGCGGAAGCCGTAAGAGGTGCCGGTCTTGACCGCGAGCGGCCGCCGCCGCAATTCGGCTGGCGGGACGCCGGGGGGCGGTGGCGCGCCGCGCAGGATGTCGCCGATATAAGAGGCGGCACGCGCGCCAAAAATCGTGGTCTCGCGC
>VAZF01000425.1 GCA_005888425.1 Alphaproteobacteria bacterium | reverse complement strand
GCTTCTTCGCCTGGTTGATGAGCGCGGTGACAACCGTCTGGGTGTCCTTGCCTGCCACCTTGGCCAACATCACGTAACGGGTATGACGTTCGACCAAGGTCGCGATGTAGCTGTTGTTCGGCCCGGACAGGAGATCGCCTTCCCAATGGCCAGGCACCGCCCGATCTTCAACCGCCGCCGGTCGCTGACGGATTGAGACGATATCCTTGATATGCCCCCGTCTGTCGCCATTCGGATCAACTGGCTGGGAGCGACGCATCGAGCGCTTCGATCGAAGGTGACTGAGCAGCTCTTTCTTGAGCACGCCACGCGTTTGTACAAATAAGCTGCGGTAGATCGTCTCGTGTGACACCTGATTACACTCGTCTTCAGGATGCGTTCTCTTCAGCCAACCGGCTATCTGTTCTGGCGACCAATCCAATCTGAGTTTCCCCGCCACAGCTCGCCGTAGCCGCGGACTGTTCGCCAATTTACAACATTTTGGACGACGAGCTCGCGCCCAGGCATTCTCGTCTGCAAGCGTCGCTCGGTAGCGATCACAGCCGCCATTGCGGTTCATTTCCCGGCTCACCGTCGAGGGTGAGCGGCCAAGCAACCTGGCGATCGATCGTGCCGATTGATGGGTCGTAACGCCTCTGGAAATCACCTCGCGTTCCGCGAGCGTCAAGGCCAGCCTGGAGCGACGCCGCTGGGCAGGACGAATCCCACCATACGGAGCCACCAAAAAATAGATCGACGATGACTGCTTACCAAAAGCTCGTCCGATCGCTTTTAGCGACTCCCCGCGCTTCCAGCGATCCCATAACTCCGTTTTCTCCGCCGCAGTAAACCCTCTATGAAATTTGTGACCCATCAACCCCCACTCGATCTCTCCTTCAAGATAAAGTGTTGCGTCGACCGGTTGAGACCACCGCAGCATAGCGGACATAGCCAGGCTTGGCTGTCGCTCGCTCCAATCGCGAATGACCCCATTTCGGACATGAGTGGCTCGTGCGGATATTGTTACTGGTCCGCCGAAAATGCATAGCCACGAAATGAAGGTGCCTTACACTCCGCTTTAACGCGGCGTGCTGCGCCACGAAGCCGGCCATCATAGGAGGACGTCGTGACTAAAATTGCGAGTTTCCTATCATCAACAAGCGTTCTTCTGTGCCTATCGCTTCCGCAGGACGCGGTGGCTCAACAAATCACGGGCACGCCGGGTTCGCCGGCCGCCACAACAACGATCGAGGGCAGTCAGCTTCCCTCCGAGCCTCCCAAGTTTGGCGGCGTAATCAACGAGACTGCCAAGGATTCCAAGCCGTATTGGCCACCCTCGGTAGTACCGCCCAAAGGCGCGCCAAACGTGTTGCTGATCATGACCGATGATCAAGGCTATGGCGTGTCTGGCACCTTCGGCGGTGTCATCCCGACCCCGAGCATGGATCGCATTGCCGACACGGGATTGCGCTATACGCAGTTTCACTCGACGGCGCTCTGCTCGCCGACGCGGGCAGCACTGATCACCGGCCGCAACCACCATTCAGTCGGATTTGGCGTTATCGGTGAAATGTCCACCGGCTATCCGGGCTATGATTCCGTCATTGGCCCCGAAAGCGCGACGATCGGAACAATTCTCCGCGATAACGGATATGCCACGTCGTGGTTTGGCAAGAACCACAACACTCCCACCTATTTGTATAGCGCGGCCGGACCGTTCGACCAATGGCCTGTGGGCATGGGCTTCGAGTACTTCTACGGGTTCATGGGCGGCGAGACAGACCAGTGGACGCCCTACCTGTTTCGCAACACCACCCAGGTATTTCCATGGGTCGGCAAGCCCGGCTACAACCTCATCACCGACATGGCGGACGACGCCATCAACTACATGAATAGCTTGAACGCCGCCGCGCCGGACAAGCCGTTCTTCGTCTATTACGTACCGGGCGGCACGCATTCGCCGCATCAACCGAAGAAGGAATGGATCGACAAGTTCAAAGGCAAGTTCGACATGGGTTGGGAGAAATTGCGCGAGCAAATCTTCGCCAACCAGAAGCGAATTGTACGCGCGAGAGGCGGAGGTATTTGCCGCTTACGCAGCCTATACCGATTATGAGATTGGCCGCGTCATCCGGGCGGTCCAGGACATGGGCAAGCTCGACAACACCCTGATTATCTATATCAGCGGCGACAACGGCACCAGCGCCGAAGGCACCCTTGAGGGCACCCCGAACCAGATGACCGCCTACAACGGCATTCTGAAACTGCCTGAAGCCGAACTGATGCTGCACTATGAGGATTGGGGCTCAGAAAAAACCTACCCGCACATGTCAGTGGCATGGTCGTGGGCATTTGATACGCCTTTCAAATGGACCAAGCAGGTTGCATCGCACTTCGGCGGCACAAGGCAAGGGATGGCCATTTCGTGGCCCGGCCACATCAACGATGTTGGCGGCATTCGCACGCAATTTCATCACATCATCGATATTGTGCCGACAATCCTTGAAGCCGCAGGGATTCAGGCGCCGGCCACGGTCAACGGCATTGCGCAAAAGCCCATTGAGGGCGTGAGCATGACCTACACCTTCGACAAGGCGAATGCTAACGCAGCCTCGAAGCGCGACACTCAGTATTTCGAAATGTTCGCCAATCGCGGAATTTACCACGATGGTTGGTACGCGTGCACGACGCCACCCGTGCCGCCATGGCTCCTGGGAACGGAAAAGCTCCCCGAGATCAACGACTACAAGTGGGAACTCTACAACATCGCTGACGACTTTTCGCAGAACAATGATCTCGCGGCCAAAAATCCGGAAAAATTGCGGGAGCTACAGGCGTTGTTCCTTACGGAGGCGGCGAAGTACCAAGTCTTGCCGCTGGACAACTCGGTGCTACCCCGCCTCATCACGCCGCGGCCGAGTGCGACGGCCGGCCGAACCGTTTTCACATTTTCTGGTGAGAACGCCGGCATTCCGGACGGTAGCGCTCCGAGCATCCTCAACAAGGATTACACGATCACTGCCGAGGTTACCGTTCCACCAGGTGGCGCCGAGGGAATGATCGTGACTCTTGGCGGTCGCTTTGGCGGATACGCCCTATATCTGCTCAAAGGCAAACCAGTCTTCGTCTATAACTTGCTCGATCTAGAACGGTACCGCTGGGAAGGCGGCGTAGGCGGCCGCGATTTATTTAGCGATGCGCTCAAGCCCGGCAAGCACACGATTGTATTCGACTTCAAGTATAACGGACCCGGCCCTGGCAAAGGTGGCACCGGTGTACTGACGGCTGATGGCAAGCTGGTAGCCGCGAAGACGATCCCGCACACGATTCCGTTTCTCATGGCTATCGACGAAACCTTTGACATAGGAAGCGATACCCGCACAGCGGTCGACGACAGTTACAAACTACCGTTCCGCTTCACCGGCAAGATCGACAAACTGACCTACAAGCTTGGCGCGACTCAAATGACGGAGGATGATCAAAAGGTCATTCGACACGCGCTCGAAAGAGCACGGGATTGTGAGAAGGCCGAGAGTTCTCTACGGCCTTCTTCTGATCGGTAGCAGTAGGCCGAGCGGTTTTCGCACAGCGAGAGCTGGCTCAGCCCTCGGTGGAGCGGACCGAACGGCTGGCGCGGCGAGTTCCGATGGACAGCACAGTCAAGCTGACCTGAGCGAGGCCGGAGGATCCGATTGCCCGAGCGCCAGCCGGCGTCAGGTCGATTACTCGACCCCGGATATACGGGCCGCGATCGTTGATGCGGACGACGACGGAGCGGTCTGTCTGGGTGTTCGTGACCTTGACCATCGTGCCGAACGGCAGAGTGCGATGCGCCGCAGTGAGTGCGAAAGCATGGGCAAATTCGCCGTTGGCGGTCTGCTCGCCACTGTATACCGATGCAATTCCTGTCTGTGTTGCCGCCATAAGCGAACAAGAAAACGAAACAGATGCGATTAAAATTCCCATACCAAAAGCTGTGATGCGTCTAACCTTCACTCTATAGCCTCATATGTTGTTGATATTGTCATCAACTCGAAACAAGTTCGCAGTTGATCGAGGCCATTACCTATTCAAATGCGGTCATTGTGCGGCGCAACAAAATTTATTTTGAAGTTGCCCAAACCATGACGACGACAAATTACAGACCAGCCCCCTTTACGCGGACGATTCGGTATTTGGTCACTGCTCGCCCCAGCAGACGGCGGCCGCTCGCATGACGGATTGCTGCCGATCCCAATCTAGCACTCGTCTCCGAACGCAGCCTGACATGCGCAACGAACGCTAGGCGTGACCGATAAGGCTTTCGCCTCATCTTGCTCACGCACACTTCGTACAGAGGGGAGGACAGGCCGACTGTCTCTTAGAATGTCCGCTGATGGGGAAAACCGGAAGTGGTTGGCCTACGCGCGGCGTGCCGCGTCTTACCACCAGCGCGGTTGCATCGGTTGATAGTATTGGCCGGCGCGCGGGCGCGTGTTGCCAGGTTGGGAATTCCAATTGCGCTGGGAAAAGAAGCCGAAGCCGTCGTTACCCCAGTCGTCGCCGCTCGCAACGGGGACATCGACCGTAGGTCGGCGCGTCACGAAACCGCCCTGGGGCTGGTTGTTCAGCACGGCGACGAACTCGGTGCGATAGTTGGTCTCGCCGCTCAGCGGCTCGTCCGAGACGATGATCGAGGATCGCGGCAATGCCGTCGGCGCGACGCGATCGAGCACATCCCGCGGGATGGCGATGCGGTCGAGCGCGTCCTTGGCGTCGTCCCCGTTGTCGATCGTGACCGCGGTCCAGCGCAGGCCGGCGGCGTAGGGCGCCACCGCCGTGAACACATGCGTGCCGATCGGCTTGTCGGGATTGCGGATCGTTACCGGAGCCTCAATGGTCGCATCGAACACCTCGCCCCCGTCCGGCCACGGTTTATGCGTGTTGCGCCGCACGTAAAGCTTCTGCGTCGCGCGGCTGATGTAAACCGAGACCGGCTCGAGCGCGAGCTTCGCCTCGCTCGCCGCCTTGGCGGTGTCGGACTTCCTGGTCTGCGCCGCTTTGGCCGCGTCCTTTGCGACGGCGGCCGCGTCGAGCTTCGACTTTGCGTCGGCCTTGGCCGTCTCGAGCTGCGTCCCAGCTTCCGCGGCCTTATCGGCAGCCTTCTGCTTCTGCTCCTCGGCCTGTGCCTTGGCTTGGTCCGTCTTTGCGGCGGCGAGCATCTTGTCGGAGAACGCGAGCCCGGCGTCGGCGCTCCTCTTGAGCCACTCCAGCTTGCGGACCGACGCCGTCAGCGATGCTGTGGCGCGCGCCGCTGTCGCGGCGGCTTTCTTCGCCTCGTCGGCCGTCTTCGCGGCCTCCTCGGCCTCGCGGGCGAGCATCTCGGCCCGCGCCGGAGCAGCTGCGACGGCCTCCGCATTCGGCACGAATAGCGCCGGGTGGGAAAACTCGACCGGGGCCGCGTCGTTCGGCGAGATGATTACCCGCATCCCGATCCACGTCTTGTCGAACAAGTTCTCCGCAAAGCCGAAAGGCATCCGCACGCAGCCGTGCGAGGCCGCATACCCCGGCAGCGGCCCACCATGCAGCGCGATGCCGTTCCAGGTGATGCGCTGCATGTTCGGCATCCAGGCATCGTCATAGAGGGTCGAGTGGTGATCCTTGTCCTTCTCGATGACGGCAAAGACGCCGGCTGGCGTCTCGCGTCCCGTGATGCCGGTCGACACCGGCGCGCGCAGGATCCAGCCGTCGGCGTCGTAGAACGTGACCTGCTGGCTCTTGATCGACACGATCGCCATGATCGGCTCGCCTGCCTCACGCGGCGCGATCGCCTCGAGGGCTGTCGCGGGGCGCGCCGGTCTCGCCGCGGCGCCGGCGGTCAGCGCCGTCAGCGCCGCCATCGCCACGAGCGTCACAATGGCGGGAAGCCCCCAACGCCGCATCGCCACGGTGGATTGCGCGGTCGTAAGGCGATTTACCATGCCATGCCCTGGTTGAAATGCCTGTCCATGCTTGAGTCGGTCAAGATCGCCGACCAGCTTATTTGACTCACCCCGACACGGCTAGACCGACCCGATGTCGGCTGTTGGCCACCATTGAGACATGTCGCCTGGAGCGAGTAATGTCCGCTCTCGGAAGTAATGCGGAAGGCATTTGCTCAGACCGAGTTCTTCCGATTTTGACCGCATCTGCGACATAAGCTGGTTTGAAATCCCGCAGCGCAGCAGTCTCACGCCCCTGCCGAAGTGTGCTATCCTTTCGGTCGGAAGTACGGGAGTCCAGGCCTGCCTCGAAATGATGCCGACGAGGTGGTCGAATGAAGCGTCGCGAGTTCGTCACTTTGATTGGTGTTGCGGCGGCTTGGCCGATCGCGGCGCGTGCGCAGCAATCCCGCGCGAAGCGGCGCATCGTCGTGATAGGCGCGCTTGCCCCGGGTGACGTCGAAACAGTCGCGCGCAGCGCGGCATTCGAGCAGGCCCTTGCTGCATTGGGTTGGACGAAGGGCGACACCATTGCGATCGACTACCGCTGGATCGGCGTTAATCCAGCGCTCGCGGAAAAAACGGCAGTCGAGGTGGTCGCACTCGCGCCCGACGTCCTGCTTGCGTCCAGCAATGGTGTGATTGCGCCACTGTCGAAGGCGACGGGCACCATTCCAATCGTGATGGTGCAGGTTATCGATCCAGTCGGGTCCGGCTATGTCGAGAGCATGGCGAGGCCAGGCGGTAATATCACAGGCTTCACACAGTTCGAATACAGCCTCGCTAGTAAGTGGCTCGACCTGCTGATGGAGATAGCGCCGCGCACTTCACGCGTCGCTGTTCTGCGCGAGCCGACGCACGGCCCCGGGATCGGGCAGTTTGCGGTGATCCAGGCGATGGCGCCCGCACGGGGGGTGGAGCCCATTCCGATCAACCCTTCCGACGTTGCTGACATGGAGCGCCGGATAACGGCGTTCGCGAGCGTTCCCAACGGAGGAATGATCGCGACGGTGGGAGGAGGCATCGCCACGCACCGCGCGACAGTTATTGCCACAGCCAACACGAACCACTTACCGGCGACTTATCCCTATCGCTACTACGCCGCTGACGGCGGTCTCGTTTCCTATGGTCCCGATACGGTCGACCAGTACCGACGCGCAGCCAGCTATATCGATCGCATCCTCAAAGGGGAGAAGCCGGCCAACCTGCCAGTGCAGGGGCCGACCAAATATAAACTGACCATCAACCTCAAAACAGCGAAGACGCTGGGGCTCACTATTCCACCTTCGCTGCTCGCTACCGCTGACGAGGTGATCGAATAGCGATCCTGTATGTTGCAGTGCATGAGTCCGTTGGTGGCACAAATCCGAAGTGCAGATCGGCTCTGAAATTGTCCGCTTTTCGGCGAAGACCGGAAGAGCAGCACATAATCAAAATGACGCGTTTGACCCAACTCGGTCATGTTGCGGTCAAAGCATGTGCTGTTGCGCGATTGC
>VAZF01000424.1 GCA_005888425.1 Alphaproteobacteria bacterium | reverse complement strand
TAGGTCCTACTTCGATGTCCAAACCCTCGATCGTCGCCTCGACGCGTTTCTTACAGATACCTAGGCAGGCTTTCTGATAATCCTTCTTGGCGTCCATCAGCTCGCTCAGCGAGAACATGCTCATCATGACTTGTTGCGGGAGCGACAGACCTGCGGTATGATTTAGGGCAACGTCGCGGCTGTCCGCTACGATGCGGTCGATGAAGGCGAGCTTGCGCGGCTCAAGCGTGAGCGTGCCGTAGCGCTTGTCCAGCTTCTTCGTTATGGACTCGGGATGCTTCGCGATCATTTCGTCGAAGATATTGTCTTCGTGGATCGCGATGGTGCCCAAGCGCCAGCCGGTGCAGCCGAAGTACTTGCTATAGGAATAGACACCGAGGGTGTTTCTCGGGAACTCACCCATGAGCGATCGGAAACCCGGCACGAAGGTTCCGTAGACGTCGTCCGTCAGCAGGATGAGATCCGGTCGCTTCTTAAGCACGGCCCCGATCTGCTTAATCGTCTCGGGCGAGAGCGCCACGGCAAACGGGTTGCCCGGGTTGACGATGAAGAACGCCTTGACCTTGGGGTCGAGGAGCTTCTTGATCTCCTCGTCCGGGTATTGGAATTTTTGCTCCTGCTTCGCATGAACTTCGACGAAGTGGAGGTCGTAGTCTTCGAGGTGCGCCATCTCCAGGTACGGGGTGAAGATCGGCACGCCGAGCGCGATCGTGTCGCCGGGGTTAAGGATCCGGTTGCTCTTCAGCGACTTGAAGGTGTAGCACATGGCGGCGGTACCGCCTTCGACCGCATAGATCTTGTAGGTACCCTTTGGCCGCGGATTTCCGCACATCGCCCACAGCAGGTATTCGTGGACGACCTGTTCGTTGTGCACCAGCATGCGGTCAGGCACCGGGTAATGGTCGCCGATGATGGAATCCGCCAGCTCGTGCACGAACTTGTCTGGGTCGAAACCAAACTTCTTCACCGCCCACGGCACCATCGCCTGCAGGAAGGATGCTCCCGGCATGTCGTCGTGCTTGTTCAACCAGGTCTCGAGCCGGCCCGCGATGCCCTTTGCCTTTGGCATGCCGCCCACGCCCGGCGGCAGGTCGAGAACTCGCTTGCTCTCCGTGACCGCGAATTGCCCGAACAGGAAGAACGCGTCGCGCGGCTCGGTGGCGACCCAGTTCGGGTTACCGCGACCGGCGTTCAGGTAGGAGAGGGAATTTTCCTGCGCCGACTTCGTTGCCAGCTTGGCGACGAAGTCCTTGATCTCGAACGGGCCCAATTTTTCGTACTGCTTAAGATTTATGTCCATTGATCTTATCCTTGTGAGTTTGGCGTTTTCTTCTTTTTTGTTTCAATCATGTGTGGAAAATGTGCGCTTACGAAAGCAACATGATGATAACCATGCCCCAGATGGTGAGCAGGGTGTTGCCAACGGCGTAGGTCACGGTGTAGCCGAGCGCGGGGATCTGGCTCTTGGCCTGGTCGCAGACCAGACCAAGCGATGCCGTCGTCGTGCGCGACCCGGAAACGATCCCGAGCGTGAGTGCGTCGTGGAAGCGGAACACGAACTTGGCGACGAGCATCCCGAGAATCAGCGGGACCGTGGTGGCGACCGCGCCCCACAGGAAGAGGCCGATGCCCTGCGTTTTCAGACCGTTGATGAAGCCTGGACCGGCGGAAATGCCGACGATGGCGATGAAGATGTTGAGGCCGACCGAGTTCATGAACCAGACAGTGGGCGTCGGAATGCGACCAAACTTCGGCCGCACCGAGCGCAGCCATCCGCCGATGATGCCGGCGATGAGCGCCCCGCCCGCAGTCGACAGGGTGAGCGGCGCGCCAGCTACCTTGAAAACCAGCGAGCCGATTAGCGCGCCGATCACGATAAACAAGCCAACGAACGCCATGTCGGTGACATCGGTCGGACGGTCAGCGACACCCAACATTTTCGTGGCCGCCGTTGTGTCCGAGGTGCGGCCGACGAGGGTGAGCAAATCGCCGCGATTGATCTCAGTGCCCGGCAGAACGGGGATATCGGTTGCGGTGGCGCCCCGCGTGATCTTGCGCAAAAACACGCCGCGCGCCGCCGGTCGCGTTGCCAGCTCGGCAATCGTCTTGCCGTCGACCTCCTTGTTCGTTACCAGGACGTCGACGCCCTCTACCGGGACGGCGAGCAGTTCGCGGTCCTCGACTTCGACCGTCGCCGCCCCAAGAACGTTTACCAGCACTTCACGTTCGCCCGCGACCGCCACTGTATCGCCTTCCTTCAGGACGGTATCCGCGGTCGCATCGATGATCTCGCTCCCGCGCCGAATGCGCAGGATGAAGAGCCGCGCATCGGGCACCATCGACTCAGCCTCGGCGACGCGCAGACCGGCGGCCTTGCCACCCGGCTGTACTTTGTAGGCGCGCAACGCCCAGCGTGTCCAACCCGTGCCCGGACCGCCCACCTCCTTCTTGCCGCCCCCATGCTTCTCCTCGTAGTCCTTGCACGCTGCCTCGAGATTGATGCCCAGAAGCTTGGGACCGAGGACGGCGATCACGAGTGCCGAACCCATCGTGCCGAACATGTAGGTCACGGCATAAGCGATCGGCATCGAATCGAGCAGCGCCTTGGCTTGATCGGGGGCCAGGCCCAGTCGGTTGATCGCGTCGGTCGAGAGCCCCATCGCGGCCGAGATCGTCTGCGAGCCCGAGTAGAGTCCGGCCCCGTAGCCCATGTCGTAGCCGGCGAATTTTGCAACCATCACGCAGGCGACCAGGCTGAACACGCACTGCACTACCGAGAAGATCGCCTGCGGCAGGCCGCTGCTCGCAATCCCTCGCACGAATTGCGGCCCGACGCCGTAACCAACGGCGAACAGGAACATGAGGAACGAAAACGCCTTGAGCGGCTGGTTGATCGTGATGCCGATTTGCCCAATCACAACGGCGGCGATGAGGGTGGCGGTCACCGATCCGAGCCCGATCCCCTTGAAGGT
>VAZF01000423.1 GCA_005888425.1 Alphaproteobacteria bacterium | reverse complement strand
CGGATTTGATCCGCTTCACCAGGTCGTCGGGTGTCCCGATCGTCGCCGCCGCGCTCGGCGCGAAGGCGGTTTTTTCGATCGCTTCATCGGGATCCTTGAACGCGGTCGCGCCCGGCCGCTGCAACGTCCCGACGACGTATTCGTTGTGATGCCGCATGAGCCCGTGGCGCGCCTCGGCGATCGCCTTCTCGCGTGTCTCGGCGATATGCCAGCTGAGCAGCACGCGCCACTCCTTGCGGTCGACCTTTGTCCCGTGCTTCTTCGCCGCGCTCTCGGCGAAGCCCCATTGCGTCGGCAAGGCGTTCAGCCCTTCTTCCGACAGCGACCCGATCGAGATGACGCCGATGCCGTGCTTGCCGGCCAAGGTCATGCCCGACGGGCTGATCTGCGAAGCGGTGGCGAACGGCATCTCCTCCTGCAACGGCAATAGCTGCAATTGCGCGTCCTGCAATTTGAACCAGTCGCTCTTGGCGGTGACGCGCTCGCCGCGCATGAGCCGCCGGATGATCCCGATCGCCTCGTCCTGCTGGTCGCGCTGCACCATCGGGTCGATACCCAAGGTGTGCGCGTCGGAGGCAAGCGCGCCCGGGCCGGACCCGAAGATCGCCCGTCCGCCGCTCATCCAGTCGAGCTGCACCATGCGCTGCGCGACATTGAACGGGTGGTGATAGGGCAGCGAGACGACGCCGGTGGCGAGCTTGATGCGCTTTGAGCGCTCGGCCGCGGCGGCGAGAAACATCTCGGGCGAGCCGATCATCTCCCAGCCGCTCGAATGGTGCTCGCCGCACCAGAATTCGTCATAGCCGAGCTTGTCGAGATGCTCGACCAGGTCAAGATCGCGGCGGAACTGCAAGAGCGGGTTCTCGCCCACGGGGTGATGCGGCGCGAGAAACGCGCCAAAACCGAGACGCGGCATATAGGCTCTCCTGCGGCGGGATGATGAAGGGGCTATACGCCCTCAACGATGCGTAGGTCGCGATCGGCGCCCTTGCCGAGCACCTTCAGCGCTTCCTGGTACCCCGCGCTGTCATGCGCCGCGGTCGCCTTGTCGACGCTGTCGAATTCGATGATGACGACGCGCTGCAGGAGCCCCGCCTCATACGCCTTGACCGCGCTGCCGCGCGCCAGAAACCGCCCGCCCGCGGTCTGGATCGCCGGCCCGGCAAGTTTGGCATACGCGGCTAACGCGTCGGGGTTCGAGATCGAGCGATACGTCGCTACCCAATAGGCTTTCGCCATTGTTCTCTCCGTTGCAGCAGATCCTGAGGACGAGCGTAGCACGTCTGCGCGGTTCGGCGCCCCTTCTCCGATTTGCGCCCGGCTCAGCCCGGCTTCGTGCCGACCGCGCAGTGATAGGCCTGGGCGATAAAGAAGGTCCCGTCGCGCTCGGCGACGGTAACGGCCTGGCGAAACGCCTCGGTTTCCGACGGCGTCAAGATGGCGAGGATCTGCTGCTGATAGCGCTCGATGCGCTCCGAACCGGGCATGACCGAGACCAGCTGCGGAAAGCATTTCAGCCCGGTCAGCCCGAGTGCGGCGAGGCGGCGGTAGAGGCTCATATCGGCGACGCCGTTCGGCGCCATGCCGCCGCCGATGATACCGGGCATGTCGACCTTTGCCTTCAGCGCCGGGTCGAGCGGCAGATTGACCCAGAACGGCATGTCGATCGCGTTGACGACGATGCCGACCCGCCCGCCCGGCCGGGTCACTCGCACGATCTCCGACAGCATCAGCTCGGCATTGCCCTCCTCGAAAACGGTCGAGGACAAGGCGACATCGACCGCGCTATCCGGCAGCGGCAATGCCTCGGCGCGGCCCTCGCCAAAATCGATGCGGTCGAGCAGCCCGGCGTGGCGCGCTAATGCGCGGGCTTCGCGGAGCAGATAGGGGCTCATATCACGGCCGATCAGCCGATTGGCGCCGCCGGTCCGCCGGGCCAGCTCGCGCATGATCACGCCCGAGCCGCAGCCGACTTCGAGCACACTCTCGCCCGGATGGATCGCCAGCGCGTCGAGCAGCGCGCGCACGACCGCCATATAGCCCGACTGGCCGCGCTCCTCCAGGCTGGCGACGCTGCCGAACAGCGCGCCCCCGAGGGTGATCGTGCAATACCGCGCCGACAATGCCGGGATCAGCTTCTCCCATTGCCCGGGGGACAGATCGAGCGGCAGTAGCACCAGCGGCGGCCCGGCGCCGCACACGCGATAAGAGATGCCGGCGATCTCGCCCTCCTGATCCGGCGGGGCGGTGGCCGGCCGCGCGGGCGGCAGGCCGGGGCGGGCGAGGAATTCCTGCATCGCCGCGCCGATGCTGCCGCCGCGTTCGGCGGCAATGTCCGCCCAGGTATGCCCGACGTAATCCTCGAGGACGGCAATTGCGGCCTGCGGCAGTTCGGACAGCCCCGCCTGGACCCGGCGGGCGCCCGGGCCGCGGTCACCGGTCACGACCAGAAGCCGCTCGGCCAGTTGCGCCAGGCTCTGCGGGTCCAGCACCACCGGGCACAGCAGCGTCAACGACGCGATGCGCTCCGGACAGCGGGACATAAAGCCCCGCAAATCCGCCGAACCGCGGCCGGCAAAGTGCGCGCTCGGGATTTCGAGCTGGTCGAGCAATGCGGCGAGGCCGGTCTCGACTGGCGGGTCAGCCGCCAGCTTTGTATCGCTCGCGATAGCCTGTCCCCTTGTTTAGACGACGCGGTCTGCAGCGCGATCCGGTGTCAGTAATACGCCGCGCCGCCATTGACGTGGATCGTCTGCCCGGTGATGAAGCCGCCGTCGTCGCCGACGAGAAACAGACAGGTCGCGGCGATCTCGTCGACATGCCCCTGCCGGCCGAGCGGAATGCCGGCGGCGTTCGGCACATGGCCGCCATACCATTCCGGGTTGTCGCGCCGGGTGTCGATGCTGCCCGGCGAGACGACATTGACCCGGACATTGTGCGGCGCGAATTCGGTGGCGAGCCCACGTGCCATGCCGATCAGCCCCATCTTTGCCGCCGAGAGATGGGCGCGGCCGCTGCCGCGAGCGGAAATCGAGCCGTCGCCGCAGAAGAACAGGACGCGCCCGTACTTGTTCTTGACCATCTCGCCGATCAGCGCACGCGTCAGGTAGAAGGCCCCGTCGAGCACGACATTGCGGACCCGCTCCCAATCCTCATCGCTGACCTCGAGAAACGGCTTGTGCGGCCGGATTGCGGCGTTGTTGATCAGGATGTCGACGCGGCCGAACTCGCCGAGCGCTTTCGCCGCCATCGCCTCAACCTCGTTCTTCTTGCCGACATCGGCGATGACCGAGATCGCCTTGACCCCGAGATCCTGCGCCTCGCGCGCGACCGCCTGCGCTTCCTGCTCGTTCGAGCGCGCATTGACGACGATATTGGCGCCTTCCCGCGCGAGCTTCAGCACCGTCGCGCGGCCGATATTGCGCCCCGAGCCGGTGACCAGCGCGACCTTCCCCTCGAGCCTGCCCATGACCGCTCTCCCCTGGCCGATCAGCTGGGATAGAGCGTATCCGCATGCGACGGCGACGGCAAACCCGTGTGCCGTCCCGGAGAGCCGGCGCGGCTTGACAACC
>VAZF01000413.1 GCA_005888425.1 Alphaproteobacteria bacterium | reverse complement strand
CAGTGGCGGCGTCACGCACACAATCGCGGTCAACCGCTCGCGTAAGTCACTCTCACCAGTGTCTACACTCGACATTGACCCCGCCGCCTGCTGTGCCGCAACCCTGCACTAGCGCCTGCCGACTAACTTCTTTCTAATCCGAACTTTACCTCGTTTTAAGCACAAGCCCTTGATCTTATTCGCAACTGGTGGTGCCGGTCTGTCTACGTGGTGGAGGTGAGTCCGAGCAGATCGAGGGCGCGGCGCTGGGTTTGGGTGGGGGTGGCGAGGATGGCGGTGAGGTGATCGCGTCCGAGGCGGACGACATTGCGGGTGAGCGTGGCGAGATCGCCGAGCAGGGTATGGAAACTGTGCACCGGCAGCGGTTCGCCATCTACTGGGTCGGTGCGTTTGCGCGCGGCCTTGCGTTGCGCCGCCGGGGAGGGCACGGCCTTGGCCACCGGCGAGGTGCGCCGCGCCGCGCGGCCGGCTGGATCGGGCTCGTCGAACAGCATCGGCGCGAGGCTGCGGCGCATGTGCCATTGCAGATAATAGGCCAGCATGCAAAGCAAGACGTGCGCGCGCACCCGCGGCGCGGTCCAATGGAACACCGGACGCAGTTCGAGATCGACGGTCTTCAGCGAGCGGAAGGCGTGCTCGACGCCGCTGAGACTTTTGTAGGCGCGCACTGTCGCGGCGACGTCGGACTGCGTGGCCGGCAGATTGGTGCGGATCACATAGATGCCGTCGAGCGCGGCCTCGGCGGCGATGCTGACAGAGTTTTGGGCGAAGCTGAACGTCTCGTCGGTGATGCTGATCTGAAAATGCTTGGCCATGTGGCGCTGTCCGAGCACCGCGCCGACCGCCTGGCCAATCGCCGCGGCGCCGCGCAGCGCACTGCGCGCCCGCTGCACGCGGGCCGCAATGCGCGCCAGCTCCTTCTCGGTGGCAGCCAACAGTTCGGCGCGTTTGCGGGCCCGCTCTTCGGCCAGCAACGGGTTCTTGCACACCACCAGGCGTTCGCCCGGATAATCGGGGCTGGTGATTTCCGCCATGTCGCGGTCCCCGGCCTTCGCCGGGGCAGGCGTGAACAGCGAGGGCTGCAATGGCCCGCCTTCGGCGGCGAGCTGCTTGATGGCGGGAGCGCGCAGCGCAGTGATCCAATCCAGACCAGCCGGGCGCAGTGTCTGCTCGATGCGCGCGCTGGTCAGCACGCCGCGGTCGCCGACCATCACCACGCGCTGCAGGCGGAAGCGCTGCTTCAGCTTGTCGATCTGCGTCGACAGGGTCAGCGGATCGGCAGTGTTGCCTTCGAACACCTCGACCGCGACCGGGCAGCCCTCGGCCGCGCACATCAGGCCGATGACCAGCTGCGGCCGGTCGCCACGATGGTCGCGGCTGTAGCCATGCTGCGCCAATTCGCAGCAGCGCCCTTCGAGGTAGAGCCTGCCCTCGCGAAAGCGGGGGTGGAGGTGACATCGTAGAGCAGCAGCGCGCCATCCTTGAGGTGGCGGCGGGCCAGCTGGGCTTCGATGAACGGCTGCTCGCGGCCCAGCCAGTCGAGCGCGGCATAGACCTCCTTGGCGGCAACCTTGCCGAGCCCCAGCATCTCGCCCAGCGAATGGCTGGCGGTGGCGGGATCCAGCATCCGCGCGGTCGCCAGCTTGGCCGCCGGCTCGAGCAACCGCGCGACGATCAGGGCCAGCGCCAGATCACGGCGGCGCGGCGGCGCCCGGCGCGGCAGCACGGTGTCGAGCGCGATGCGGCGCGCCGTGCCGAGCGCAGCGAGCACGTGGCCGTGCGGCAGCGCGCGGACGATTTCCACCGCCTCCGTGGCGGGCAGCAGTTTGTCGCCGCGCAGCACGGCGCGCAGTTGCGCAATGCGCTCGGCGGGCCAGCGCGACAGGTTGGCGAGGGTTCGGTTCTTGGTCTTGCCGGCCTCGCGGTAACTCTCGCGCAGCAGGATGGCGGGTGGTGAGCCTCGGTTGGGGACGACGGCCACATACATGCGCCCTCATGATCACCGAGCGGCGCCTCTGTCAACCGAATTCAATCAATCACATGACCGCTCATACAACGAATATCAGCTCTTTTCAGCAGTTTAAGTTAGAAATTAGTCAAAGTTCGGTTTAGGGCGCCTAAGTAGTTGAGATTGCTCAGGTCGACCCCCGAAGGTCGGCACTACAACGGGGTGGGCGGCACGGGCCCTGCGGTGATCTTGGGGGGCGGTTGAGCGGGCAGCTCCAGTTTGAGTTTCTCAAGCAAGAGGCTGAGCTCGGGTTCGGGCTCGGTATAGCGGGTGAGCACCAGCTCGCGGCCGTCGGTGGTCGGCAGATGCACGTCGATCATCTGCATGGCGGCAAACTTCTCCAGCACGCTGCGCGGCGTCAGTCCCGGCGCCAGCGCATGCAGGCGCCGCGCGAGAGTGACGTGCAGGCAATAGGCCAGGAAGGCAATGAAGACGTGTGCCTCGACGCGGGCCTCAAGCTGGTGAAAGACCGGCCGGATCGCGAGATCGCCTTTGAGGTTCTTGAACGCCTCCTCGACTGCAACCAGCAGCAGATAATGGCTCCACAGCTTGGCCGGGTCTTCCTCGACGAGATTGGTGCGCAGCAGATATCGGCCTTCGCGTGACCGTGTCTGCCGCAGCTTATTGCGATCGAGCCGATAGCTGAAGGTGGCGCAGTCTGCGGCGACCTCGATCACCGCCAGGCGCCAGGCGATGCGGGACTGATCGCGCGCGGCACCGAGTTTCATCAGCAGCTCCTCGCGCGTCAGCTGCATCGTCGACAATTGCTTGAGCCGCGCCCATAGCCGCTTCAACTGGCGCCGCCGCATCGCCCGCTCCTTGGCAACACGGTCGCGGCTTTGGGCTAAGACGTAGAGCTCACCCTCTTGCGCCAACAGCTTGACCTGCACGCCGGGTCGCGCCTCTTGCCACGGCCTGGCGAGCAGATGCTTTTCCAAACGCGTCAAGCGACCCTTTGGCGTGCCCACGAGATAATGCACCGGTGGGTCGGCCGCGCGCATCTCGGCAAGCACCTCCTCGGTCGGCACGCCGCGGTCCATCAGCCAGACCCGGCGCGCCTTGCCGTATTGCCGCTCGATGCGTTCGAGAAACCCCCGCAGCGTCGTCTTGTCCGCGGTGTTGCCGGGCAGCACCTCATAGGCCAGCGGCAGGCCTTCGGGCGTCACCACCAGAGCAATGACGATCTGCACACAATCCGGCCGGTGGTCGCGCGAGTACCCGAAGCGCCGCTTGTCACCCTCCGGAAACGGCGGATCCGCCTCGAAATAGGTGCTCGTCAGGTCGTACAGCAGCACGTCGTAGCTGATGTTGAACAGGTCCCGCCACCGTCCCGTCAAGTGGTCAAAGACCGCCTGCTTGTGCACCAGCAGCCGGTCGTGACAGCGGTACAGCTTGTGGATCTCGGCCAGCCCGGCGTCCTCGCCCAGCAGATCGGCCAAGGCACTGCGCCGGAACCACTCGCGGTGCAGCCGCCATTCGCTGCCCGGCG
>VAZF01000412.1 GCA_005888425.1 Alphaproteobacteria bacterium | reverse complement strand
GAGCTCAAACCGCGCCTGCAGCCGCCCCTGGATCGGACCGGCGCCGGGCAACACCGTTTGCGGCAGCGCGCGCATGGCAAGCGCCCTGCCGGTGGCGCGCCTCGAGCCGGAGCTGCGCCACCGGACTGCGCGCGCCGGGCGCCAATGTCGCAAGGCGCTGCTGCAATCCCCTGCGGCGGCGCTCGCCGATGACGACGACGAGCCAGCCGATGCCGAGGAGGGCCGCGACGCCCAGCGCGCCGATCAGTGGCTCGCCAAAGCCGCCCATCGATCAGGCCGCAACGCCGAGGGCATCGAGCAGCTGCCTTTCGAGGCCGAACTGCTGTGCCCTGAGTGCCATATCCGGCCGCATCCGGCTCGGTTCGAAGACGCCCTCGATCGTGCCGTCGCGGCGTTCGCCGCGATACTCGAAGGTGAACAGGTCGCGCAGGCTGATCGCATCGCCGCCGACCCCGCCGACCTCGGCGATCTTCTGCACCCGGCGGATGCCGTCGCGCATGCGCTCGGTGTGCACGACGAGGTGGACGGCGCTGCCGATCTGCATGCGGATCGCGCCCAAGGGCAGGTTCAGATTGGCCATCATGACCATATTCTCGAAACGGTAGAGCGCATCCCGCGGCGAGTTCGCATGGACTGTCGACATCGAGCCGTCATGGCCGGTGTTCATCGCCTGCAGCATGTCGAAGGCTTCGGGGCCGCGCACCTCGCCGATGATGATGCGGTCGGGGCGCATGCGGAGCGCGTTGCGCACGAGCTCGCGCTGCGGCACCGCGCCGACGCCTTCGATATTGGGCGCGCGTGTCTCCATCTGCACAACATGCGGCTGCTGCAGCCGCAGCTCGACCGCGTCCTCGATCGTGATGATGCGCTCGCGGTTGTCGATGCCGCGCGAGACGGCGTTGAGCAAGGTCGTCTTGCCCGAGCCCGAGCCGCCGCAGATCAGCACATTGGCGCGGATCCGCGCAGCGACCTCTAGAAAGCGCGCCATCGCCGGCGACAGATTGGCGCTCCGCACCATGTCTTCGAGCGTCAGGCTGTATTTGGGGAATTTGCGGATCGAGATCGTGCCGCCGTTGAGGACCAGCGGCCCCAGCACGATGTTGACGCGGCTGCCATCCGCGAGCCGGGCATCGACCAGCGGGCTCGCCTCGTCGATGCGGCGCCCGACCGCAGCGGCGATGCGCTGCGCGACATTGACGACATGCTGGACGTCGCGGAAGCGGGCGGCGGTCTTTTCCAATTTGCCGAGCCGCTCGACAAAGACGTCGTAAGGCCCGTTGACGAGGATGTCGGTCACGTCCTCATCATCGAGCAGCGGCTCCAACGGACCGAGGCCGATCAGATCATCGGTCAGCTCGGTCGCGAACGCGTTCTCCTCGATCTCGTTGAGGTGGAGCCGTTCACTCGTCGCGATCTCGTGCACGAGCTTGGCGATCTCGGCGCGCAAGGCGGGGCGGGGCAGCCGCGACACCGCCGCCGAATCGATGCGCGTCAACAGGATATTGCGCACCCGCTCCTTGTGCTCGGTGCGGGCGCGGCTGTCGGGCAGGTGGACGACGCCCTCGAACGGCTGATCGACCGGGACGAGTTCGCGCCCGCCCGCTTCGACAACCCGGCGCCCGAAACCGTTCGATCTCATTTGAAGATTCTCCACCAGCCGCGCCGTTCGGAGGAGCGGCCGGACAATTCGCCGGACAAGGCGGCAATGCCGTCGGTAAAGCGGTTGCGGCGCTCCGCGGCGACCGAGCCGGCGCCGGCCGCGGCGCTGAACAGATGCGGCTGGAACGGGATCACACAGCGCGGCTCCATCTCGACGATGCCGCGCATCTCGTGGAGCTTTACCGCGTGCCGCCCGCCCTCGCCGCTGCGGTTGACGACGAGCACATTGCGGTGCTGCAGATCGCCGTCGCCGAGCGCCAGCCGCAGCCGCGCCGTGTCGCGCACCGAGCGCAAGGTGCGGTCGGCGACGACGACGCGCAGATTGGCCAAATCGAGCACGCGCCGGTTCGGTTCGGCGATCAGGTCCGGCACGTCGACGATAACGTAATGGAATTGCGTGCGCAGCAGCCCGACCAGCTTGTCGACCGCATCGCCGGTGAACTTGACCTCGTGGTCGAACGGCTCCTCAGCGCTCAGCACGAAGAGGCGGTCGCCTTGCACCGCCATGACGCGTTCGAGAAAGACGAGATCGAGCCGCGTCGGGTTCGTCAGCGCCTCGCGCAACCCGGCGGTCGGGGTCACATTGAGCGCCAGCGCGCAATCGCCGCGCTGCAGATTGAGATCGAGGAGCGCGACGCGGCGGTTCTGGCGATTGGCGAGATACCAGGCGAGGTTGACCGCGACCGTCGTCGTGCCGACGCCGCCCCGCGCGCCGACCAGCGCGACGAGCTTGGCAAGCCGGTGACTGATCGGAGCGCCGGCCTGCCCCGGCCGCAGATCGAGCGCCTCGGCGAGCGCCTGCGGCGCGACCGGCTTGACGATGTAGTCGTGCACCCCGGCATGCATCAGGTCGCGATACAGCGTGATGTCGTTGTGGTCGCCGATTGCGATGACCGTCACGCCCGGCTCGCACACTTCGGCGAGCTCCTGGATGCGCGCCGCCGGCATCTCGACTCCGCTGATATCGACGATCAGCGTTTCGGGCGAGCGCTCGCTGGCGAGAAACTGGATCGCCTTGGCGATGCCGCCCCGCATGACCGGGGAGTCGGCGAGCGCGAGCGGCGCCAGCGATTCCTCGACATCCGTCTTGGTTTGGCGATCGGCGACAAACGCCAACAGCGGCACCCGGCCAGCCGGAAGCCGGTCGGAGCGCTCGATCGGCGTCGGCAATTCGATGATGCTTCGCGATTCCTGCGATAGAGCCATAATTTGCTTTTCTCTCCGACTTGCCGCTTACCTGTGCCGGTCATTCCCGCAGCGGCGGATGCTAGGGTCGGGCTGGGTGACTTGTCCCTGCCGGCGGCCGCCGATAACCGCATGCCCTTGAGCGCTTGGTGAGCGCTTGGTGAGCGATCGCTTCACTCCGGTTTCACCGCCTCGGCCTTGTTGCCGCGGATGATGCCGACCGACGGACGATCGAGCGGAGCGGCCTTATCGGCCGGCTTGATCGTCGCCAAGGCGGGGGACACGTCGCCGGCCCAAGTCGGGCGGGCGCGGTTGTCCGCTGTGCCGCTGACCGGCGCGGTATCGCCGGCACGGCGCAGCAGCAGCGACAATTTGCCGAGCTCGGCCGCGACGCCGACCTTCTCCGCCTGCTCGGGGGTCACTTCGAGCATGACCGAACGGCCTCCCTGCGCGTTCGGCGGGTCGATGGCCAGCATGCGCAGGTTCTGCGCGATCGTCTCGCTGACCGAGCGGCGCGCCAGCCCTTCCGAATTGAAGTTCTGCGTCAGGACGACATCGACGCGGTCGCCCGGATTGAGGAGACCCGTGCCGGCCCCGACCGAGGAGATCGGGATTGCGATCGCGCGCGCCCCCGAGGTCAGCACGACCTGCAGGAACTCACGGTCACCGGGCTTGACGATAAGCGAGCGCCGGATCGGCTCGCCGCGCGCGAGATCGACGTTGAGCGCGGCGCCCGAGACCTCGTTGCGCGCCTGCTCGTCGCGCTCGGTATGCACGGCCGCGAGCGGCCGTACGACCGTGCCGGGCTCGACGACGCCGGCGGCCGGCCGCCACACGACATCCTCAGAGCGCAGCAGCGTGCCGGCTGCCAGCGGTCCGGCAGCCACCAGCACCTCTTCTTTTGGGGTCGGCTGCACGTCGGCGGTGGCGTTTTGCGGCAATGCGTGCAGGAACAGCCAGGCTGCGACGCCGAGCGACAGCAGAAACAGAATTGTTAGTAGCGTTTTGGCGCGCATGGCCTGAATCTAAAGGAAAAGTTGCGGGGGGACTGTCTGTAATCCCAGGGTGATTATGCCGGCAGCCGCATCACGCATGACCCAGCCGCCCGGCTTCTGCCGGGCCGCAATCGACAGCGCGAGGGCTTGCAGCCAAGGGCGGATACGATGCTGCCCCAGCACGGCCAAGGCGAGGACGCCGCCGCACAGGCTCATCAGAAACAGAAACGCGAACAGGTCGTGATAGCCGACCAGCAGCGTCGCGCCGGTTATCAGCTTGGCGTCGCCGCCGCCGATGATGCCGCGCCAGAACAGCGCAAAGCCGACCGCGAGCGCGGCTGCAGCGGCGAGCAGCGTCATGACCGCAGCAGCTGCATCGCCGGCCAGCGCCATGCGCGCAATCCCAAGCGCCCCGATTGCGAGAACCAGCCCGTTCGGGATCCGCCGGTGTCTGATGTCGCCGAATGCCGCTGCAGCAAAGACCGCAACGGCGAGACCCGCCACGATTGCCTGCATCTGCCGATCCACCCTGACCTTAAAGCACGGCCCGCTTTGCGCCGCGCCCGATGCCCGTCAGGGCGACAGGCCGGAGAGGCTCGCGCCGATCGAGCTGAACAGGTTGTTGATGTTGTTGCCGAGCAACGTCGCGCCGCCGGCGATCGCCAGCGCGATGAAAATGATCAGCATTGCGTATTCGGTCGCGGTCGCGCCGCGATCGTCACTGCAAAAGCGTTTGAACAGAGCGAGCATGTGCATACCCCGGAGATTGAGCCCGTGACCGACCCCTTTGCCCCTCGGTGGAACAGACGCGGTCGACCAGCCCCGGCCAAAGCGGCTTATTTTTGCGGTCCGGTTCGGTTTGGGGCGACTTACGGGCACGTATGTATCAAATTTTGTCTGGTTTGCAACGGAAAATTAGCGTTAACAAATAAAAAGCCTGGGACAAAGATGATTAATGTATTCGTGCCGACAGGAATTTATGGCAGGTATAAATTTGCGCGAGCGACCCGGTCCATTATTAACCAATCTACAAGTTTCCCCGGTTATCCACAGATGCAGTCTTGGAATTACCCGCGGCCGGCACTAGCCCGGCACGAGGATTAGGCATCA
>VAZF01000411.1 GCA_005888425.1 Alphaproteobacteria bacterium | reverse complement strand
ATCATGACGACGCCGATGATCGAGACAAAGCCGATCGATAACGGCGGCAGCTGGCTCTGATAGGGGAGGCCGGCCAGCGCATAGCCCAGCGTCCCCGCGATCGTGATCGGGACGCCGATGCCGGAGGCCGTCGCTACGGCTTCGTGGATCGTCTTGCGGTAGAGCGTCAGGAATATCGTGACCAAGGAACCGCCGCTGATCCCCATCAGCGAGGAGGCGAGGCCCATCAAAAAGCCGTAGGCGCGCATCGCGGTCCGGCCGGGGAGGTCGCTGGCGATGATCCAAGTCTCGCGCCCGAGCAGCATTTTGACCGAAATGACCCCGGCTGTTGCGACGAACGCAATTTTGAACAGCCCGGCCGGCGCGACCGCGGCGAGCAGGGATCCGGCCACGACGCCGAGGATCACCGGCACAGTCCATAGCCGCAGCACCTCCGGAATCACCAGGCCGCGCGCGGCGTGCGCCCGGTAGGAGCGCCAGGCGGTCGGGATCATGATCGCGAGCGAAGTGCCGATGCAGAGCTGCATCCGCACCGCGTCCGGCACCTGGTACATGCGGTACACCTCGAAAAGAACCGGCACGATCACCGCACCGCCGCCGATGCCGAAAACGCCGGCCAGAATCCCCGTCACGACGCCGGCGGCGATGATCGCGGCGGCAAGCTCGACCAGTTCGGCGGGGGAAATCGCGCTCAGCGGTTTGGCTTGGCGACGATGTGGGTGCGCAATGTTCCGACTGCCGGCGAGCGGATGTCGACCGTGTCGCCGGGCTTAAGGTAGCGGTCGGGCGCTGAAGTGCCGTCATCGAGAAGCGGGCTCGAATCGGCGGCGGTGCCCGCCGCGGTGCCGCCGCTGATGATATCGCCGGCATAGAGCGTCAGGTCGCGCGACAAATATTCGAGGTATTCGCCAAACGAGAACACCATGTCGCGCGTGTTGAAGCTCTGGCGAACCTCGCCGTTCACCAGCGTTTCGACATCGCTCGCGAACGGATTGGTTTCGCCGACCGCGATGCAGGGGCCGAGCGAGCAGGAGGTGTCGAAATTCTTGCCCATTGCGAAATTGTGCGGACCGGCCGGTTCGCGCGGCGCGCGGATGCTCCAATCGCCGAGCAGGGTGACGCCCCAGATGTACTCCTTCGCGTCCTTGGCTTGGATGTCGGTGCCCCGTTTGCCCAACACGATCGCGAGCTCGCCCTCGTAATCGAGGCGGTTGGCTTTTTGCGGATAGGTGACCGCCCCGTCGGGACCGGCGACTTCGCGGTGGATTTTCCAGAAGCCCCAGATCCCGGCATTCCGGATCTGCGCCCGGGCGTCGCCGGTATAGGGCTTCCTCAGCATCTTCTCCGCCATCGCGGCGGCATGGTCGGCGAAATTGCCGCCGGCGCAGGCGATGCGGGCGCCGTTTGGGCGCGGCGGATGCATCTGAACGGCGGCCGCGGGGAACACGAGCGCCGCGCCGCGCGGGTCCTTCTGGTCGTGCGCCCGGCCGAACAGGTAGTCAAGCGCCTGTTCCGCATTGTCGAGGGCGCGCGGCCCGGCTTCGATCAGCCGCGCGAGGTCGGAGGGAGCCACCGCTTCGGCCAATTCAGTCGGGTGCGGCTCGTTGTTCTGCTCGGCGGCGTATTTGGCGAAGGTGCCGCAGAGATCGGCGACCGCGCCGTCCCGCAACACGCCGGTGCGCTTCTGCGGACCATAGACGACGATCTTCATACAAATTCCTCCCCTTAGCGGCCGGCGGTGGGGAATGGTAGGGTCGCCCAGCCTTCGGGCACAAGCCTGCGAGAGGAAGACATGGCCGTCGTCGAAACCGAGCGCCACGGGCACATCCTGGTGGTGCGGATGAACCGCCCCGAGCGATTGAACGCGCTCAATCTCGAAATGCGCACCCGCCTCGCCGAGGCCTGGACCGAGTTTCGCCGCGACGATCAGCTCGATGTCGCGATCTTCACCGGCGCGGGCCGGGCCTTCTGCGCCGGCGAAGACATGAAAGAGTCGCTGGCGCGCGGCCAGCCCGGCGGTACGCGGCCCGAAATCGAGGACCCCTTCATGAACGGCGCCCTCGAAAAGCCGGTCATCGCCGCGATCAATGGATTTGCGATGGGCGGCGGCTTTATGCTGGTCGAGCGCACCGATCTACGGGTCGCCGCGAAGGGGGCGATCTTCGAGGTGTCGGAGGCGAAGCGCTGGCTCCTCGGCGGCTACAATCACGGGCATATCGCGAATCTGCCCTACCCGATCGCAATGGAGATGGCGCTCGGGTTCCGCTTCACCGCCGAGCGGTTCTATGAGGTCGGTTTCGTCAACCGGCTGGCCGAGCTCGACAATCTGATGGGCAGCGCCTTTGCGATGGCCGAGCATCTGTTGACGCTGCCGCCGGCCTCGCGCGTCAACACCGTGCATATGATGCGGCAGATGCGGCCCGCGCCAGCGCCCGAGCAGGAGCGGCTCGCCGCGGCTTTGCAAGAGCATGGCGCCAAGAGCGATCTGATCGAGTCGCGTGCCGCCTTCGCCGAGAAACGGGCGCCCAACTTCAAGGGCTGGGACAAGCCCGAGGACCGCTACCGCCTGCCGACGATCGAGTCGGTGAAGGGCTGAGGCGCACCGAGGTGGCCGGCAAAGACCAGGGGCTGCTGCACGGGCTCAGGGTGCTCGATCTGACCGAACACATGGCCGGGCCGTTCTGCACGATGATCCTCGCCGATATGGGGGCTGAGGTGCTGAAGCTCGAACGGCCGGGCAAGGGCGACTCGGTGCGCGCCTGGGGCGACGGCAGCGAGCGCAACGCCTATTTCCGCTACATCAATCGCAACAAGAAGGGCATCACGCTCGACTACAAGCAGCCCGAGGGAAGGGCGCTGTTTTTGAAGCTCGTCGAGAGCGTCGATGTTCTCGTCGAGAATTACCGGCCGACCGTGATGCCGCGCGCCGGCCTCGGCTGGGAGCAATTGCGCGATGTGAACCCGGGACTGATCTATGCGCAGCTTTCGGGGCTCGGCTATGACGGGCCCTATGCCGGGCGCGGCGGGTTCGACCTGATCGCGCAGGGGATGGGCGGCATCATGCATGTCACCGGCGAAGCGGACGGGCCGCCGACCTCGGTGGGGCTGCCGATCTGCGATCTCGGCACCGGCATGTGGGCCGTGCAGGGCATTCTCGCCGCGCTCTACGAGCGGCAGCGCACCGGCAAGGGGCGGCTCGTCGAATGCTCGCTCCTCGAAACCGCGATCGGCTTCAGCTCGTGGACCAGCGCGCAATGGCTGGTCGATCACGAGGAGCCGACGCGCGAGGGCTCGCGGCATCGCCAGAACGCGCCCTATCAGCGCATGCGGACGCAAGACGGCTATCTGATGATCGGCGCCGCGGGTCAGGCGCTCTGGGAACGCTGCGCCGCGGCGCTCGGGCATGCCGAGTGGGGCAGCGATCCGCGTTTCGCGACCAACGCGGCAAGGATGAAGAACCGCGCCGCGCTGGAAGCCGAGATGGAAACCGTGCTGGCGACCGGCACGACCGAGCATTGGGTCGGCGTGCTGGAAGCGGCCGGCGTGCCGTGCGGCCCGGTCTACAATTACGGGCAGATGTTCGCCGACCCGCAGGTAAAGCACCGCGAGATGGTTCACTATGCGAGCGATATCGAGCTCGGCGATGTACCGCATATCCGGACGCCAGTGAAGATCGGCGACAGCATCAAGGTGCGCGCGGTTGCGCCAAAGCTCGGCGAGCACAATGCGGAGATTTACGCAAAG
>VAZF01000410.1 GCA_005888425.1 Alphaproteobacteria bacterium | reverse complement strand
TGCAGTCCCTGCGCCGTTTTTAGCCCAAGGCTGTGCACGTCACTGACGAAAACAAGCAGGCCGGCGAGCTTCTGGCCGCCCTCGGCGAGACCGAACTCGGCCGCCTGCTTGATCGAGTTGATCGTATCGCCGCCGGCATTGGCGAGGCCGATGACCTTCGCTTTCGAGGCCTGTGCCTGCAGCAGATAGGAGGAGAAATCGGCGGTGTTGAGCGGCACCTTGACCGAGCCGACGACCTTGCCGCCATTGGCCTGGACGACGGCCGTCGTGTCGCGTTCGAGTGCGTGGCCGAAGGCATAATCGGCGGTGATGAAGAACCAGGTGTCGCCCCCCGCCTTGACGACGGCGCTGCCGGTGCCGTTGCCGAGCGCGACGGTGTCGTAGGTCCAATGCACCGAGGTCGCCGAGCAGGCCTTGCCGGTCAAATCGGACGAGGCGGCGCCGGAGATCAGAAACACCTTCTTGCGCTCGCGGGCGACATCCTGCACGGCAAGCGCAACGCTCGAGGTCGGCACGTCGACGATCGCATCGACGCCGTCATTGTCGTACCACTGCCGAGCGATCGCGCCGCCGACATCGGGCTTGTTCTGATGGTCGGCGCTGATGATCTCGATTTTCTTGCCGTTGACGTTGTCGCCAAAATCGGCGACCGCCATGCGCGCGGCCTCGACCGATCCCTGGCCGCCGAGATCGGCATAAAGACCCGACATGTCGTTCAGGATGCCGATCTTGACGGTGTCGCCGGAGATCTGCGCCTGCGCCGCCGCCGATATCATCAGCGCCGCCGCAATAATCGCTAACCGGCTTAATCTCATCATGTACCACCTCATGTTTTGAAAACCACGGAGGCACGGAGGTCACGGAGGGACAACGAGGGTCACAATACGAACCTGCGCAGTCCGTGCCTGAGAGCAACACTGTTGAAGTTCAGTAGTAATCCAACTTGTATCCCGCTGAGGCGCAAGTAGGTCAGCATCTGCGCCTCGTGCACAGGGGTTAGTCTATCGATCGCCTTGATCTCTAGGACGAGCGCCCGTTCCACGACAATGTCCATTCGATAACCGCAGTCCAGCCGCACATCCTTGTATATAACCGGCAAAGGGACCTGCCGCCGATGCTCGATGCCAAACTGCTTGAGCTCGAAGCAGAGACACTCTTCGTATGCCGATTCGAGAAGGCCAGGGCCGAGATGGCGATGAACCTCGATTGCCGACCCGATTACCCGTTCGCTGAGATCGCTGTCATAAGACAGGCTCATGTTCCCGTCCTCCGTGTCCTCCGTGCCTCCGTGGTTTTAACCCTTGGTGACGATTGAACGAGGTCTCAGACCCCGAGATAGTCGTGCAGTTTGCCGAGATTTCGCGCCAGATCGGCATTGCCGAAGCTGTCGACGACGCGGCCGTTCTCGACGATGTAATGGCGGTCGGCGATCGTCGAGGCAAAGCGGAAATTCTGTTCGACCAGGAGAACCGTGAAGCCCTTCTCCTTCAAGGCGCGGATCACATCACCGATCTGCTGGATGATGACCGGGGCAAGCCCCTCGGTCGGCTCGTCGAGCAACAACAATGTGGCGCCGGTGCGCAGGATGCGTCCGATTGCCAGCATCTGCTGCTCGCCGCCCGACAATTTTGTCCCTTGGCTGCGGCGGCGGTCGCGCAGGTTTGGAAAGATCGCATAGATCTCCTCGACCCCCATCCCGCCCGGCCGCACGGTCGGGGGCAGCATCAGGTTCTCCTCAACATCGAGGCTGGCGAAAATGCCGCGCTCCTCCGGGCAATAGGCGATGCCGAGCCGCGCGATGCGGTTCGACGGGAGGCCGATCAGCTCGCTGCCGCGAAAGCGGATCGAGCCGGCGCGATGGCCGAGAATGCCCATGATGGCGCGCAGGGTCGTCGTCTTGCCGGCGCCGTTGCGGCCGAGAAGGGTTGCGACCTCGCCCTCCTCGATCGTGAAATCCATGCCGTGCAGCACATGCGACTCGCCGTACCAGGCGTGTAATCCGGTAACCTCGAGCAGCGGCGCGCCGGCCGAGTCAGGCATGGCCGGTGCCCATATAGGCTTCGACGACCTCGGGGTTGGTCGAAACCGCGGCGTAATCGCCCTCCGCCAGAACGCGACCGCGCGTCAGCACCGTAATGGTCTGCGACAGATCGGCGACGACGGATAGATTGTGCTCGACCATCAGCACGGTGCGGTCACGCGCGGCATTGCGGATGAGACCCGAGATGCGGCCGATATCCTCCTGTCCTAAGCCCGACATCGGCTCGTCAAGCAGCAGCATTTCCGGATCGAGCGCCAGGGTCGTCGCGATTTCGAGGGCGCGCTTGCGGCCATAGGGCAGAGCGGAGGCGAGGCGATCCTCGAGGCCGGCGAGGCCGACCGCATCGAGCAGCTCGTCGGCGCGGCGGTTCAGCGGGTCCAGCACGCGCTCCGCGCGCCAGAAGTGAAAAGAATTGCCGAGCGGCCGCTGCAAGGCGATGCGGACATTCTCGCGGACGGTCAGATGCGGAAACACCGCCGAGATCTGAAACGAGCGCACCAGCCCGCGCCGCGCGATATCGGCCGGACGAGCGGCGGTGATGTCGTCGCCGCGGTAATAGATTCGCCCGGCGCTCGGTTCGAGGAACTTGGTCAACAGGTTGAAGACGGTGGTCTTGCCCGCACCGTTTGGGCCGATCAGGGCATGGATCGTGCCGCGGCGAACCTTGAGATCAACCCCGCGGACCGCGGCAAAGCCGCGAAATTCCTTGGTCAGACCGCGCGTTTCGAGGATCAGATCGGACAAGCCGGCGCCGCTCCGGTGGGGGCTGGATGCGAATGGCTCTTGTTTTCAGAGCGGCGCCAACCTAATGCCCGAATCAAGCAGCGACAAGGATTTGCGCCGTCCAGCCGGGCTTGGCCGGATGGCAAGGAGGCTCTCGTGAGCGACCCGATCGACCGCGCGCTGGACGCGATCAAGTTCGGCCCGGACGGGCTCGTAGCCGCGGTCGCGCAGCAGCACGATACCGGCGAAATCCTGATGCTCGCCTGGATGAATCGCGAGGCGGTGCGGCTTACGCTCGCGGAAGGGCGCGCCTGCTATTGGTCGCGCTCGCGGCAGGCGCTGTGGCGCAAGGGCGAGACCTCCGGCCAGGTGCAGCACCTGAAGGAACTGCGGCTCGATTGCGACGGCGACGCGCTGCTGCTCCTGGTCGACCAACAGGGTGTCGCCTGCCATACCGGGCGGCGCAGCTGTTTTTACAACGCCTGGCGCGACGGCCAATGGGCCGTCATCGCCGAGCCGCAGATCGCGCCGGAGCAGCTCTACCCCGGCGAGCGACGGGACTAGCCACGCCCTTTAGTAGGGCGGCGGGCACGCTCCCACGGCTCGAGCTTGCGCCAGCACCCCGGGATCCATCGGCCGGCCGGCGCAACGCGCATTGTAGTCCTGCACGCGGGCGCCGTAGCGGTCGGTCGCAGCGCTCAGCTCGCTGAATCCCGGACCCTTCGATTGCTCGAATAGCGTGTCGCGGCGCTCGAGCAGCTGGCGGAAACGCGCGATGGCGGCCGGGTTGTTGACATCCATCGTCGAGCGTTCGGCCGCGAGCTGATTATCGATCTGGCCGATCTCGGCTTGCATCCCGTCATAGCTCTGACGCGTGGCGGCCAAATTGGCGCCCAGCGCATCGAC
>VAZF01000409.1 GCA_005888425.1 Alphaproteobacteria bacterium | reverse complement strand
ATGTGCAATGGAGCCCGATTGGGCGCTTCCGTCGCAACCGATCAAGCCGATCTATGCGTTGCGCCGTCAGGATGAGAACGATCGCTTTTTGCGCACCCTGGAACGCCGGGTACGCGATCGCCTGGTCGCCGGGCGCATGGCGATCGGGTTTCTCAAAGAGGCGCTGACCGGTGAAGTTCCTCCTGGAGTTAAACGCGTGTCGATCAATGAACTCGCTCAGCTTGTGCTTGACGATGTCGGATATACCGAGCCCGAGAATGTCGAGACCCGCATTTGGCGCCCAAGCTTGCCAGTGATCCACCTGGCTTCAGCACTTCAACTCATGCTCCATCTCGCCGATCCCGTAACTGGGCCGATCGGCCTGGAGGCGCTGCTGCTGGGGCGCAACGTCATCGAATTGCTCATACGCACCGCGGAATATCACGAAGCGTTGATTGCTCAGAGTCGGCATCTGCGTATCGCGCCCGAGAGGTTGATCAGGTTTCGATTGGCCTAAGACAGTAGCTTCAAAAATTTTTTGGTTTTGTGAAGTCGAAGCGGTTTGCCCGCCCGTGATATGGGTGTGCGCAGAAGTTATTCCGCGCATTCCAGAGCGAACCGATGAAACCGTACAGACACGAACCCATTAAGACCAGGACAACCGCCGCTAGGGAGTTGAGGATCGATCTTAGGCCGGCCGAAGAACTCAAACCGAATCCCGCTAATGCGCGGATTCACAGTAAGAAGCAGATCCGGCAGATCGCGAACAGCATCGAGGCCTTCGGCTTCAATGTTCCGGTGCTGGTCGATGCCGAGCTCAACGTCATCTGCGGGCACGGTCGACTCCTCGCCTGTCGCGAACTCGGTTGGACCGAGGTGCCGACGCTGTGCCTCGATCACCTGACCACCGCACAGGCCCAGGCCTTTATGATCGCGGACAACCGGTTAACCGAGATCTCGTCGTGGGACGCTCGGTTGCTCGCAGAGCAGCTAAAGGATCTTTCGCTACACGGTCTCGATTTCAACATCGAGGTGATCGGCTTCGAGATGGGCGAGATCGATTTGCGGATCGCCTCGCTCGAGGACGTCCCGGAACAGGACGACGACCCGGCCGATGCTCTGCCCGAACCGCCGACGGGTTCGCCGGTTAGCAAGATCGGAAATTTGTGGCTGCTCGGTCGCCATCGCGTGCTCTGCGGCAGCGCGCTCGATGCCGCGGCTTTCACGGCGCTGCTGAGCGACGAACGCGCCGCGATGGTGTTCACCGATCCGCCCTACAATGTGCCGATCGATGGTCATGCGAGTGGTCTCGGCGCGATCCACCATCGGCCCTTCCCGATGGCCTCGGGCGAGATGGATGGAGCCGAATTCACCAGCTTTCTTAGCGAGGCTTTCCGCAACCTCGTGGCATTCAGCGTCGACGGCGCGGTGCACTTCATCTGCATGGACTGGCGTCATGTCGAGGAGCTGCTGGCGGCCAGCCGAGCCGCCTATGACGAGCTGAAGAACCTCTGCGTCTGGGTCAAGGACAATGGCGGGATGGGCTCTCTCTACCGCAGCCAGCACGAGCTTGTCTTTGTGTTCAAACATGGCCGCCAGGGGCACCGCAACAATGTCCAGCTTGGCCGGTTTGGCCGCAACCGCAGCAATGTGTGGCATTATCCCGGGGCCAACTCCTTCGCCCGCGGCGGCGGCGAGGGCAATCTGCTGGCATTGCACCCCACCGTGAAGCCGGTGGCGCTGGTCGCCGATGCGACCCTCGACTGCTCAGCTCGCGGCGACATCGTGCTCGACGCCTTTCTCGGCAGCGGCACGACCCTGATCGCCGCAGAGCGCACCGGCCGGCGGTGCTACGGGCTGGAGCTCGATCCGGCTTATGTCGATACGACCATCCGCCGTTGGCAGGCGCTGACCGGTGGCAGCGCCCGCCATGCTGCGAGCAACCGCAGCTTTGACGACCTCGCTCGCGAGGCGGAGGCCACCAATGCTGCCTGAAAGGACGCGCCATTACGAGGTGGGCTACGGCAAACCACCCCTGCACACTCGGTTTCAGAAAGGGGAGTCGGGGAACCCCAAAGGCCGGCCGCGCGGAAAGAAAAACATGGCGACTTTGCTGAGCACTGCCCTAAACGCGTCGATCGTCGTCGTCGCGAATGGGCGGCGCAAAAAAATCACCAAGCGCGAGGCGATCGTCACCCAACTGGTGAACAAATCGGCCGCGGCTGATCTTAAGGCCACTCAGATCGTGCTTGCGATGCTGCGCGAGGTGGAGTCTCAGGACGACGGTTCTGCTGATCCCGCGGTCTTCGCCGAGGCAGACCACGAAATCATTCGGCGCATCCAAGCGCGCCTCCGAAACGAGAATGGGTGAAATGGCGATGACTGCCCTTTCGCCTTCCGAATACAATGCGATCCTTCGTTCGGACTTAGGCTTTTTCGCTCAACGCTGTTTTTCCGAGCTCAACCCGCAGGCGGCGTTTGCGCCAAACTGGCATCTCGAAGTGATCGCAGCCAAGCTGACCGCCGTGCGGGAAGGAAAGATCCGGCGGCTGATTATCAATGTGGCGCCCCGCAGTCTGAAATCCCTGCTGGCCTCCATCGCGTTCCCAGCGTGGTGTCTCGGGCACGATCCGTCGGCCCAGATCCTCTGCGTCAGCTATGCCCAGGATCTCGCCGACAAGCTCGCCCGCGACTGCCGCAGCATCGTGATGAGCCCATGGTATCGGCAGATCTTCCCGACCCGCCTCGCCCCACACCGCCAGGCAGTGCAGGAGTTCATCACCACCCGCCAGGGATATCGGCTCGCGACCTCCACCGGCGGCGTGCTGACCGGACGCGGCGCCGACATCATTCTGATCGATGATCCGCTGAAGCCGGAGGAGGCGCTCTCCGACGCGCAGCGAAAAGCCGCCAACGAGTGGTACGACCACACCCTTTACAGCCGCCTCAACGACAAGCGTCACGGCGCCATCGTGATCATCATGCAGCGGCTGCACGAGGACGATCTCGTCGGCCATGTGCTCGCGCAGGAGGGTTGGGAGGTCCTGAGCTTTCCGGCGATCGCCGAGGCCGACGAGGTGCACCGAATCGAGACCATCTGGGGAGAGCAGTGCTTCCGGCGCCGTCAGGGCCAAGCCCTGCATCCCGACCGTGAGCCGCTCGAAACCCTCGACCGCATTCGCCGCACGATCGGCGAATACAACTTTGCCGGCCAGTATCAGCAATCTCCCGCCCCGCTGGGCGGCGGTCTGGTCAAGGCGGAATGGTTCAAGCGCTACAGCGAGAGAGATCGGCCTGAGCGCTTCGACCGCATCGTGCAGAGCTGGGACACCGCCAACAAGGCGACCGAGCTCAGCGATTTCTCGGTGTGCACAACGTGGGGCGTGAAAGGCAAGGACCTCTTCCTCCTCGCTGTGTTCCGCCGGAGGCTCGAATATCCGGCGCTCAAGCGCGCCGTGCGGGAGCAGCTGAGCCTGTTCGGTGCGAACGAGGTGCTGATCGAGGACAAGGCCTCGGGCACCCAGCTGATCCAGGAGCTGATCGCCGACGGCTGCCATGGCGTCACCCGCTACCAGCCGACCACCGACAAGGTCATGCGTCTGAATTCGCAGACCGGAGTAATCGAGAACGGCTTTGTCCATATTCCGGAGACGGCGCCGTGGCTCGCCGAATACCTCCACGAGATGACGGTGTTTCCGAAAGGCAAGCACGACGACCAGGTCGATTCGACCGCGCAGTTCCTGGACTGGTACAAGAAGCCTTTTCCGGGCCAGGGCCACTACGAGTACATGCGCCAACGTGCGCAGGAGCTCCAGCAGCGGGACAAACCGCAACCGATCAAGCCCGTATGGGCGATCGGTTCCATGGAATGGCTCGCCGAGCAGAAGGAAGCGGGCTAAACCGCGGCGCCCGGTACTGGTGGTTCGAATCCACTCCCCTCCAGCGGCGAGTCCGCAAACCTTCTGTCCCGCGCGAGAAATCCGGGTCACTCCTGCTGCGCGGCGAAGAAGATG
>VAZF01000408.1 GCA_005888425.1 Alphaproteobacteria bacterium | reverse complement strand
ATTCGATAACGGCGTACGAAGGGCTGTTACGGGTCGAACCCGGCAGGTCAATCGCGCGGGCGCGAATGACCGCTATCGGCGCTGAGCGGAAGTCCATTACGAGATCACGTGCTTCCGCTCAGCGCCGTTTGCGGACTTCCAAGCTACCGCTGTTTGACTTCTAAGTTCGAGCCACAGATGGGCTTCCACGCTTGCAGTTGTGTGTGAATGCAATCGCGAATAGTGGCGCAGCGTCAAATTGATTTGAATCAATGGCAATAAAACGGCCGGTTTGTACATCGCATGCTGCCGCAATCGCTGGGAGGCGCTGTGCCATGAAGAAGGTGCTCTGGACTACGTTGGCCCTCGCTGCCCTCTTAACTGAGACATCGAGCCTGGCGCTGGCGCAATATCAGCAGCCGGGATACGGCCAGCAGCCGTACGGACAACCGACTTATAACCAGCAGCCCTATGCCCAGCCGGGCTATGCTCAGCCTCAGGCTCCTTATGGGGTGCCTGCTCAGCAGGGCTATGGCGGGTACCCGGCGCAGCAGGGATACGGCGCTCCGGCCGCGGCGCCCGCAGCCCCCGCTTCGCCCTACGGCGCCGCTGGCCAAGCGCTCGGCGCGGCAGCAGGAAAGGCGGTCGGAGGCGGCGCCGCGGGTGCTGTCGCGACCGGCGCCCTCGGCACCGCGACCGGAACCGGCAACACAACAACCACGCCTGCAGCTCCTTACGGCGCGTCCGCGCCGGCCTATGGCGGCTATCAGCAGCCCGCCTACGGCGTGCCGGCGCAGCCGAGCTACGGCGGCTATCCGACGCGTTAGTCGTCGGGCGCGCGTGAGGTTGGGAGGCTTCCAAGGATGGGACGCGCCGCGCTGGTCGCCATGTTCGCACTCGGTGCGCTCGCTCTGAGCCCACCCGCTCACGCTGTCGTTTGCGGTGCTGGGGTTTTGCGAGCCGGATGCGTCGGCCCCAACGGGGCTGCGGTTGTGCGCAGGCCCGTTCCCGTTCCGCGACCCGCTGTTGTTGCTCGCCCCGGTGCTGTTCGGTGCGCCGCCGGAGTATACCGGGCCGGATGCGTCGGCCCAAACGGTGCCGTCGTGCGCAAGCGATATTAGAGAGCAACGTCCTTTTCCAGGCCACGCCAGGGTCAGTTTTCGATTGAGGATCCCTGATGCACATCATTTGGACGATCATCATCGGCTTCATCGCAGGCGTAATCGCGAAATTCATCACGCCCGGCGACAACGAGCCATCGGGATTTATCTTGACGACAATCCTTGGCGTCGTGGGAGCTTTTGTCGCTACTTATCTCGGTCAAGCAATTGGCTGGTACCGAGCGGGCGAAGGGGCCGGTCTCATCGGCGCAATTGTCGGGGCCGTGATCTTACTCGTCATTTGGGGCTTCATTGCTGGTCGCCGTCGCTCGGCCTAAAACGTCAGCTGCATGGGCGAGAACTCGTCTGCCGCGCCAAATTCTGATCCGCGGAAATGCGTGTGGGTTGCCTGGCGCAACCCGGGAAACTGCGTCAGGTAGCGGACGGGTTCTCAACAGGGCGCGAGCGACCGTCATCGGACGCGTGCACAAGCTTTTCGATTTTTTTCGCACCGGCCACAGAGCGGAGATGGGCGCCCCATGATGTGCTAAGGGTGCAAGTCGGCCCCGTCCGCTAAGGGCAGTACGAGCCATTACCGCGCGAGACCTGAGTAGTCGGCGCTGCCGTAGCGTACCCGAAGCACCTATTGCAGGCGCAAATACGCGTCACAGCGAGGGAGTATCGCGGAATGGCGAAAAATAAACGCCGGATCTCTAGCGGCGAAGTATTCGATGCGGCGCGAGAGACAGCCAAGGTCGAACAATACTGGGTATCGCCGGAGCGATCCAGCGCTCGTAAACCATCGAAAAATTACAAATACATCGATGAACTTATCTATCTCCAAATCGAACTGATCAAAATGCAGGAATGGGTTAAGCGCAACGGTCTGAAGATTTGCGTCATTTTCGAAGGGCGAGACGCGGCTGGAAAAGGGGGCGTTATTAAGCGGATCACCGATCCGCTTAATCCTCGGATCTGCCGCGTTGTCGCCCTGTCCACCCCGACCGAGAAGGAACGCGGGCAATGGTATTTTCAGCGTTACGTGCGGGAATTGCCCGCGGCTGGGGAGATCGTCTTATTCGACCGCAGCTGGTACAACCGTGCCGGTGTTGAGCACGTGATGGGCTTCTGTACGGAGGACGAGTATCAGGAGTTCTTGCACTCGTGCCCGATTTTTGAGGAACTGCTGATCCGCTCCGGCATCATCCTGGTGAAATACTGGTTTTCAGTAAACGACGAGGAGCAGGAAACACGCTTCCAGGACCGCATGCACAACCCGATCAAGCGGTGGAAGCTCAGTACCATGGATGTAGCATCGCGAGAACATTGGGTAGACTATTCACGCTGCAAAGATGTCATGTTCGCACACACAGACACTAAAAAGTGTCCCTGGTATGTTGTGAATTCGGACAAGAAGAAGCAATCTCGGCTGAACTGCATCGCCCATCTTCTGTCGCTGGTCCCTTACCACGATCTGAAACCGGCAGACATAGCCCTGCCGCCGCGCCAACCCGATGGCGGCTACCGACGCCCGAGACTGGCAGATCAGCGGTTTGTGCCCGAGGTGTACTAGCGCCGGGTTTTCCTTAAAGACCGCGAAGGCGATCGGTTTGAACATCCCGCCCTTGGTCCTCGCCCGTGCTGACGACGTGATCGAATGAACGGTCCAAGGTCGGTTCTGGGTCGACTTGAGCCGTCTAATCCGGTTCGGCTGGACGACCGCTTTCGGCGCGAATGAGACCTCAAGGGTGCGGACCAGAAATGGCTCAAGTTGCCCCGAGGCAGTCATCCAGCATGGCGCCAAGTGATGCCCGAATGGATGACAAGCGATCCGTTCCGGTGATTGCGGCTGGCACGGCAGGGTAGCGCTGAAAGCGGGTCATCGCGAGAGCGATCGGACCTGCGGTGATCGATGCTCACCAATATAGCAATACCGTGGATTGGGCTTCTTGGGAGCCGCCTTCCTAATTGGAGGAGGAGCTGATCCAAGGTTCAACACCAGAGGCGAGGCGCACACCCTTTCTGCACCACCGGCGTCGTAGCGCGGACTGGCCGCATCGGAA
>VAZF01000407.1 GCA_005888425.1 Alphaproteobacteria bacterium | reverse complement strand
CGCACGCGCAGCGTGTCCAGGATGAACTGGTAGGCCGCTTGATCGGTTGCGAGCTTCTCCGGCGGTATCACGCCGGTGAACTGCATCTTGCCGGCGGCGACCCAGCGCGCGAAGGCGGCGCAGGTGAGAGCGGTGGTTCGCGCCATCGCTGACATGCCGTCGCGGGCGCGGTTGACCATGGTGACGACGTCACCGTCGACTTGCACGCGGAACACCACCAGATCGGCGCCCTGGCAGCACTTCTCCGTGAGCTCCTTGACCAGCGTGCCA
>VAZF01000406.1 GCA_005888425.1 Alphaproteobacteria bacterium | reverse complement strand
GTTCCGCTCGCGCGCGCGCTGTTCGAGGGCGGGCTCCCGGTCATCGAGGTCACGATGCGCACGGCCGCGGCGGCGGCAGCAGTTGCGGCAATCCGGCGCGAGTTGGCGCAGGTGGTCGTCGGCGCCGGCACGTTGTTGCGAGCCGCTGATGTCGCGACGGCGGTACAGGCCGGCGCAGGCTTTCTGGTCAGCCCCGGCCTGACTCCGGAACTCGCGGCCGCGGCGTTGGCGGCCGAATTGCCCTATCTGCCCGGTGTCGCGACCCCATCGGAAGTGATGGCGGCACGCGCCCTCGGCATCTGTGTCATGAAATTCTTCCCGGCGGAGGCGCTTGGCGGTGCTGCGTGGCTCAGGGCATTGGCGCCGGTCTTTCCCGGTGTCGCGTTCTGTCCGACCGGCGGCATCGATGAGACGCGTGCCGCGGAGTATCTGACTTTAGCGAATGTGCCGATGGTGGGCGGCTCTTGGATGGTGCCGCGTGACGCGGTCGCTGCCGGCGATTGGCGCCGTATCCGCCGGCTCGCCGAGCGTGCCGCCGCGATCGGGCGGCGCGAAGCCGCCTAGCCGCTGCGCCGCAGCTCGACGACCCTCACCAGCGGCCCGGGCCGGGGAAGCCCATTCCGGGATAAGGCCCCGAGGCGAAGGCGCGATTGCGGTAGTACCAGGGCGGCGCGACCGGACCGGGACCGATGTCGCCGGGCGCCTCGCCATAGAACGGCGGGGGCGGATAGGGGCGGGCGCGCCGCTCGACAAAGGGCGCATCCTCCGCCCAGCTGTACTCCTGGCGATAGACGTGTTCGCGGCGCGGCATGCGGTCGAGTTCCACCATCCGCTCGCGCCGCTCGATGACAGCGCTGCGGCGCTCGGCCGGAAATGTCTGGTCGGGCGGGTTGCTCGCCGATGCGGTGCTCCGCGCCGACGGTGGTTTGCGGTGCGGCCGCGGCGGGGTTGCTTCCTGCGCCTGCGTCTGTTGCGGCTTGGTGGCCTTCGTGACCGAAGAGGCGACAGAGCTGGCCTGCTCAGCCTGCTTCGGCGGTGGGTTTACGGTCTTTGGCGTCGGCGCGGAAGACGTCGCGTGCTCAGCTTCCTTCGGCTGTGGCTTGGCCGCGGGCGGCGGGGAACTCGCCCCGGCATCGGCCGCGGGCGTCGTCGCGGGCGCCGGCATCGTGATCGTCGGCTTTTTCGCGACTGGCGTCTGCTTTGATGACGTCGACTGCGCGGCGGCCGGCGCTTCTCGCCGCACCGGGGAGAGCGGCCCGGCGCCTGGCGCCGGCGCTGCCTCCACGCTCGCCTCGGGCTCGGCGGCACGCGCCAGCGGCAGGGCCGACAGCATCAGGGCCGAGAAGACGAGCAGCGATATGGCGAGACGGGGGACGGCGCTCCGGTCATCCGGGGACGGGGGGTGCGGCATTGCTCCTCCGGTGCTTGGGGCTTGGTTCATTATTCGCGTCCTCGCCGGGAATCGTCCCTGCGCCTGGGTAGCGGGGTGCGACGTCATGCGAGCACGATCCACGCTCGGCGCTGTTTGTCATGTTAACCGAGGATAACAGGAGGCTCATCATGCGCAACCGGATGGGCGGTGTCAGCGCCGCCGCGATAGCCGGGGCGGCGATAGTGATGTCATTGGCGGCAAGCCCTGCCCTGGCGCAGGTGCCCGGCGGCTCGTATCTGCGGACCTGCTCGGACGCCCGCATGTTCGGCGACCGGCTTGTCGCCGAATGTCAGACGATGGACGGCGGTTTGCGCCGGACCGTCTTGCGCGATGTCGACCGCTGCGTCGGCGGCATCGCCAATATGAACGGGCGGCTGACCTGCAATTACGGCGAGCCCGGCTATGGGTCGTCCCTCGACGGGGATCGCAGCTCCGCGCCGAGCCGCTATTACGGTTATCCCCGGTATTACGGCTACGGCCGTTAGCCGCGGCGGGAATTGGCGCGAGCGCGCAGCGCTCAGCTGCGTGCCCGCGCCTTCTCGATTTCCGAATTCAGCTCGGCGCCGCCGAGGATGATGAACGCCGTCACATAGAACCACATCAGCAGGATGACGACCGCGCCGATCGAGCCATACGTCTTGTCGTAAGAGCTGAATCGCGCGACGTAGAACGAGAAACCGGCCGAGCCGATCAGCCACAACAGTGCTGCCGCGATCGTGCCAGCGCTGAGGCAATGCCAGCACGGCTGTCGCCGGGACGGCGCATAGCGGTAGAGGGCGGCGAACGCGATCAGCGCCAGGACCGCGAGAAGCGGCCAGCGAATCAAGGAAAGCCGGTCCCGCCATAATTCGGAGAGCGGCAGCGTGTCGATGATTGCCGGTACGACCGCGATCAGGAAGAGGCTTAACACCGCGAACAGCCCGACCCCGACCGTTAAGGCGATCGCCAACCCGTAAAACGAAAGGATGCCGCGCTCGTCGCGCTCCTCATAGGCGACGGTCAGCGCCTGCATCAGCGCGCCGGTGCCGCTGGTCGCGCTCCACAACGCAAGCAGCAGGCTGACGAGGAGGCCGAGGCCAAGCTTGTCGCGCGGCGCTGCGACGAGTGCGTGCAGCTGATCCGACAGCAGCTTCAGGGCCTCCTCCGGCAGCACGCCGGAAAGCGAGGTCAGCTGGTGTTCGATCGTGGCGGGATCGGAGACGAGGCCATAGAGCGAGATCAGCGCCGACATTCCGGGAAAGATCGACAGCAGCGCATAAAACGCCACCCCCGCCGCCATGATCGACACGTGGTCGCGGTCGAGCTCAGCCCAG
>VAZF01000363.1 GCA_005888425.1 Alphaproteobacteria bacterium | reverse complement strand
TGCGCCAAACACGATGCATTGCGGCTCGCTCGGGCCGCGGTCGCGTATCAGGTGCCGCCACCAGCCTTTGCCGTTGTAGGTCATATAGAGGGGGCAGCCCGGCCTCAACACGCGCGCGAGCTCTGCAAGCGCTTTCCGGTAATCCACCAAAAAGATGACGCCGTGGCAGAAGACGGCATCGAAGCTTTCATCGGGAAACGGCAACGCGTCGATCGATCCGATTTGAGTGCTGATCTTGCCATTAAAATATTTCTGCATTCCTGCGGTGACGCCGACGCGAACTGGATCGATGTCGATCGCCACGACCTCGGTACAACAGGACGCGAGTGCGATTGTCCAATTGCCGGCGCCGCAGCCCGCATCGAGCACCCGCTCGCCGCGAAACCCGATCTGTCGCAAGCGCCGGCGGTAAAACTCCTGCCCGCGCTCCGCCTGGTCTCTCATCCAGTCGGCGTCGGTGAACTCAGATCGCCGAAACACGTCGGGCCTCCTTAATCGCGCTTTTCATTGGAAGCTGGCGCCATTGCAACCCGGCATAGAACTGGCCGGCCACATTCCATCGGTCTGCCGGCCGTCGCTCACCGCCAAGACGCAGCCAGACGGTATCGGACGCATCGACGGGCAGCGAGAAGCCCATGAACTCCTTCCAGCTGCAGTCGAACTCGACCCCTGCAAAGCTGAAGGATTCGCTGAAGTCGGTCTCAATCTGACGGCCTCGGCGGGTGATTGCCCAGGGCTTTGCGACCGACATCAGTGCATGTGTCAGCAACCGCTCGGTGGTGGTGACCAACACACGCCCGGCCTTCTGCTCGGCCGCCAAGCCGTCGAGCCCAGCTAGCACAGCCGCCGGAATATCGGACGGGTCGGCCGAGAGGGGCCGATTTTCTGCACCGCGCTTCACGCCGAGATGCGTGTAGAGGACGGTGTAGCCGCCGTCCTCGGCCGCCAAGACGCGGTCGAGCGCATCGCCCAGCTGGGCGAGATCCGATCGCACCATCGCATCGGTGCGGCGAAAACGCAGGATCGGCGTGCCGTCGCGACAGATCTGGGCGGCGAAGAGGTTTTCGTGCGCTTCGCCTTCCGTCGCGGTGAAGCTGAGACAGGCCTGCGCATTGTCGATGTCGAGCCAGAAGAAGCGGATACCATGTCTGACGCTCAGATCAACGTGATACCGCAGCGCCCCGGGAAGATCGCCTTGACCATAGCTGGGATAACCCGGGCGGTTCACCCAGTCGCCGCCGACATTCTGCGTGTCATCGGTGGTGCCGTGGTTCGAGTATACACGGCACCTCACCCCGTTCGCTTCGAGGTGTGCGTAGCCCTGCCGAACCATTTCGCGATCAAATTGATAGCCGCGGCCGTTGCGCACACCCGTGAAGCTGTGGATCGTATCGAGCAGCCCGGCACGCGCCAATCCCAATGCAGCGGGACCGACCGGCGTCAGGCTCAAATCGCGGTTGAACAAATGCCAAGTCGCCGCGGGATCGCCAAAGAGCCAATAACTGAAAGCGGTTTCGAGCTCCCGATCAGCAAATTCTCCGAACAGATGCATTTGCATCGGCCACAATGTCAGCTCGACATCACTGTTGATCGCGATCATTCGCCGGTATGGCGGTGGAAACGCGACCGGCTCGGGCGCGAGGGCATTGGAGATCCGCCTTAGGAAGGGCAGCCGAAATGCCAACTGACAGACCTATACCCGAGAAGCCATGTCAGCCGGCGGCAGAGCTCAAATCCACCGGAACTGCATCTTCCGCCGGGTGAAGCTGCACGGAGACCGGCACGACCAGGTTTACGAGCCCGAAGGGGATCGGTCGCGCGAGATGGACGCGGAACAGGAGTTTGCCGATCGAGCGGTCGTAAATCTCCGATGGCGGAATGTTGTCCCAGGAGAACGCATTAACGGCGAACAAATTGGCCTCGTATTCGCCGGCCCCGAACGGGTTTGGATCGAAGTGAAAGCGGATCTCCGATCGGCCTTCGAAATCGACGATGTTGCGCCCTTCGAGCCCGCTCGGCTGGTAGAACACATACGCTCCATCCGAGCGGATGATGTTGATATTGACGCTGACACCCGGAGTCGGCTCGTGATGGATCAGCGACGCTCTGATCACGAAAGCCTGAAGCTCGCGCACCGAGAGGGTCGCTTCGCCATCCGCCTCAAGCGTGACGCTTTCAATCGTCACCGGCGATCTCAGCAGCCGGGTCGCTTTGGCGATCGCACTATCGATGGCCTGCGCAGCGGCGGACCGAGTGGCATCGGCGGTTTCGGAACCATGCTCTCCGGGTGTCGACGGCGCTTCCGCGACACCGTCTCGCGCTGCCCTGCGGATAGCGGCGGGGAGGATGGCCGCCGTTTCAATTTCCGGACTTGCCGCATCACCGACGACGCTCTGGACGACACCCCGCGCATGAATGCGCGTCCATCCATTGCCCAGGTGTTCGGACCCGATCGTCTCGAGCCGCTGCCAGTCGACCGTTCGGATATCGAGATAGTCCATCGCAAGGGTTTCGCGAGCGCTCTCGGACCAGACCTCGAAACTCGCTTCAATCGGCGCGCCCGTGTTGCCGCGTTGCGCCGGCCATTTGGCAAGAATATGGCCGCCCTTGCGCACACCCGTTCGCGGCAGGAGGGCGCGGCAGACCGTGCCTTGACGGTCAAAAATGCGGCCCCATTCGCACGAATATAGATCGAGAGCGCCGCGAACCTCGTTGCGGCGGATATCGGCGATTTCGAGGGGCACCTCTATATCGTCGTCCCCGATCTGGATCGACAGGCGGCGCAAGTAATGCGTTTGAGTGATCCGCGGGTCCTCGCCTTCCGGGCGGATGCGCAATCTCAGCATCGCGCCATCCCCGATATCGTCTGGCGTGACCAGCCGGTGCTGCGCCTGCAGGCGGCAGCGATTGCCTTCGCGCAAGGTCTCGTCCTGCTGCCGGAGAATGTCTTCCTCGTACTGCCGAACGACGGTCTCGACCGGTCCGCGCAACCGCACCTGACCGTTCTCTAGCCAGATACAGGTGTCGCAGATCATGCGCACTGCCGCCGTCGCGTGGCTGACGAAGAGGAGCGCCTTGCCGCGGTCGCACATCGTCTGCATCCGGCGCGCCGCGCGTCCAGCGAAATAGCCGTCGCCCGCACCGAGAACCTCGTCGAGGATCAATATTTCCGGATCGATCGCGGTGGCTATCGCAAACGCCAGACGCGCGCTCATCCCGGTGCTGTAGGTTTTGAGCGGCTGATAGATAAAGGGTCCGAGATCGGTGAAGTCGACGATATCGTCGATCTTTTCGGGGATCTCCCGTGGATCGACACCCTGGATCAACAGATTGAATTTTATGTTCTCGAGTCCGGTCTCGTCGGGATTCCACGACGGCACTAGGCTCAGAAGAGATGAAATTCGCCCATTGACGGCAATGTGGCCGGTGGTGGGTTGCAGATTGCCGGCGATCAGTTGCAGAAGCGTGCTCTTGCCGGCGCCGTTATGGCCGATGATCCCGAGACGCTGGCCTTCGTAGACATTCAGCGAAACGTCACGTAGTGCCCAGAAGGTATCGTGACGCACACCGCCGAACAGCGCCTCGCGCAGCATGTCGGCCGGCTTCGCGTAAAGCCGATAGCCCATCGATACGCCTTCGACCGAAACAACCGGCTCGCTCACGGCGCGCACCTCGATTGCTTACTGATAGTT
>VAZF01000362.1 GCA_005888425.1 Alphaproteobacteria bacterium | reverse complement strand
TGACCGCCGAGTAGGCGATCGTCTCGGGCATCGTCAGACGGCCGAGGCCATGCCCTTGTCGCGTCGTCGGGTCGGCGAAAACCGCGAGGTGGCACGGCGCCTCGTCCAGCCCGGCGAGCTTCAGTTGGGCATAATGCCGGGCGCGCTCGGGGGCCTGCTCAGTCAGCGCGGCGGCGTTGCAATGGAGGAAATTCTCGCGCACCGCCGCGCGCCTCGCCGGAAGATCGACCAGCACAAACCGCCAGGGCTGGCTCAAACCGACCGATGGCGCGAGACAGGCAAGGCCGATGAGCCGCTCGATCGTTCCGTCGGGCAACGGGTCGCGGCGGAACCGCCGCACATCACGCCGCCAGGTGAGCAAGGCTTGCAGGCGAGAGCGAAAGTCCGGATCGAAGTTGGGGGCCTCTGCCATAACCGCGTGGCCTAGACGCCGCTCAGTCTAGCGCAGCTGGTCATAGAGCGCGGCGACGCGGTCGCGGTAGCGTGCGACCGAGAACAATTCCGCCTGCGCCCGGCCGCGCTCGCTCAATTCGGCGCGCAGCCCGGCATCGGCGGTGATCGTCTTGATCGCCCGCGCAATGTCGTCGGTTTCGTAGGGGTTGACGTAGAGCGCGGCGTCGCCGGCGATTTCGGGGAGTGACGAGGTGCGCGACGTCACGACCGGCGTTCCGAGCAGCATCGCCTCGAGAACCGGCAACCCAAAACCCTCATAGAGCGAAGGGAACACTACCGCGCGCGCGCCGCGGATCAATGTCACCAGCATCGGCAGGCTGACATATTCGAAATGGTGGATCCGCCGCTTGTCCTGCGGGCGGGCGCGCTCTTCCTCGCGCATGTCGCTGAGCCATTTGGCTTCGGCCTGATTGCCCCAGCCGACCGGGCCGGTGACCACCAGCGGGATATCGACCGCCGACAGCATGTAGGCGTCGAACAGCCGCTGCACATTTTTTTTCGGTTCGAGGGCGCCGTAGAACAGCAGGTAATTCCGCGGCGTCAGCCCGAACGAGCCGCGCAATTGCTCGGCGACGACATCGTCGGAGCGCTCGACGAATTCGCGTGGAAATTCGACCGCTTCATAGGTGTTGGTCACCCGCTTCTCGTCGACCCCGAGCACCTCGACGATATCGCGCTTCGACTGCTCCGAGACGGTGACGATATGATCCGCCTCGGCGCCGATCTTGCGCAACAGCCGATAGGTCTGCCGCTTATTGTCGAGCGTCGTGAACGGCAGCCGCAGCGGCACCAGATCGTGGATCGTGTAGATGTTGCACGCGCCTTTCGCCCGGATCGGCAGCTGATAGGTGCAGTGCAGGATGTCCGGGCGCGTGTCGAATTCGAGATCGGTGAACCGCCCGCTCCAAGAGAAGTAGAGGCGCGCATTGGCAAACAGGTTGCGCGAGACAAAGACCTGATCGCGCAGCGGCAGGCGAGACTGGAACTGATCGGTGACGACGGTGCCGCTGAGGTTAACCGGCACGGGCTTTACGCCGCGAATATGGCTCAGCTGATCGACAGCCCAATTGTAGGGCCGGCGGTGCCGCGGCACAGGCGCCGCATTGTTGGGATCAAAAAACGCAATCTCACGGAGCACCGGATTTTTTGCCGGGCGATGCGGCGAGCTGTAGACGACCCCGACATCATAGCCGAGCTGACGCACGAGGCCGGCGAGCAGCCGCGTATAGGTCGCGATGCCGGTGCCGCGTTCGAGCGAGAGGTTGAGACCGTCGAAATAGATGCGCCGGCTCATCGCCAGGCTCTCGCTCCCGTCCACTGTCTGCAGATGCGATCCGCGCGTCGGGGCGATAGCATCATGCCGCCTCCGCTGTCGAGGGCGAAACCGATACAGGGCTCTTTATGTGGGGGTGTGTGCTGCCACGAGCGCTGTGCCGTCCGGGCTAACGCAACGCCGCGTATCCCGAGGGAGGCGGCGCGCCGGCGATCTCGGTGACGAGCTTGCGGGTTATCGCTTCCGCGAAGGTGTCGAAATTTTCGACCTGCAGCAGAAAGGCTCCCGGCCCGCCGATGACGTTCTCTTCGAAGTATTTCGGCAACCCGCCGGGCGGCTGGGTGTGAAAGGCATAGCCCGGGTTGGCCTGGGTATTGATGATCGCGAGACCGTTGATCGTGACCCCCGAGGCAATAGCCTGGTCGCGCGCCTCGGTCACCGGACGGCCGGAATTGTTCGTGCCGTCGCCCGAGACGTCGATGATCCGCTTCTCGGCCTGCGGCGGAGCGGCGGCGAGCCGTTCCAGCGAATAGTCGATCGCTGCGCTGATCGAGGTGCGGCCGAGAAAGGAGCGCGGCGCCGCGATCATCGTCGCGGCGATACCCCCGGCGGCCTCCTCGTCGCGCACGACGGTCCAGTCGACGACGACATTCTGGTCGGACGCGCCCGACCATTCGATAAACGTGATGGCGATGGCGTGGTTGCGCCCGCCGGCGATCGCCCGCAGCACGCGCGGGTCGGTCATTGCCGCCGCGTAGCCTTTGCGTTGCAGGTTGAATTCTCCGTCATCGATGCTGCGCGACACATCGGCCGCGAGCACGAGCAGGAGGTCGACCGTCTCGGCCCGCGCGACCGCGATGCCGGCTAGCGAGGCAAGCAGCGTTATGATGGCAGCCGTTGTTTTCATCACGACTGGCGACCTCCCGGTTCGCGGTTAGCATAAGCTGCCGCGCCCTGCCGGGGGAAGAGCCACCCGGCGCGCCCGGCTTTCGGCCGCGCAAGAGAGGCCCGGAGGACCGGCAATGCCCGTTGCGCAAGAGCGGCTGACGATCGAGACAAAGCCGCGCGAAATCAAGGAAATCACCCGGGAGGTGGCGGGCTGGGCGGCGCGGCAGGGGATCGCGCGCGGGTTGTTAACGATTTTCATCCCGCATACCTCAGCCTCGCTCCTGATCCAGGAGAACTATTCGCCCGCGGTGCGGCAGGATCTGGCGGCCTTTCTGGGGCGGCTGGCACCGGAGGAGCCGGCGCTCTACCGCCACAACGACGAGGGGCCGGACGACATGCCGGCGCATCTGAAGAGCGCCCTGACGCAGGTTCAGCTGACGATCCCGGTCAGCGAAGGCGAGATCCGGCTCGGCACCTGGCAGGGGATTTTCCTCCTCGAGCATCGGGCCGCGCCGCATCGCCGCGATCTGATCCTGACGTTGATCGGTGAGTAAGCCTCCGCCGCGCGTGGCGCGGTGCTACCAGGAGAGCGTCAGCCGGTCCTGCTGCATCTCAAAGCTTTTGAGCCGGCTGAGGAAGCTCATGCCGAGCACCGATTGCGGTGCGTTGGCTATAATCGCGGCGCGCACATCGCCGATCGAGATGCGGCCGACGCGCACGTCGCGCAACACCGTCGTGGCGGCCGGCACCGTGCCGCTCGCGGTGCGCATCGCCTTGTCGAATACCAGGGCGCTCGGGTCGATGCCGGCGGCCCGCGCATCGCTCGGGGTCAAGACGACGAGCGTGGCGCCGGTATCCACAAGAAAGCGCACCGGCGCGCCGTTGGCCGTCCCGGGAACAACAAAATGCCCGTCCGAACCGGCGCGATAGACCAGTGTATTGGCGCTCGGCCGCAGGACGCTGACTTCCGCCGCCGTGTTGTTGGCAGTTTGCGCCGCAACAGGCAGCGGCAAGCCGGCTATGGCGAGACCGGCGAGCGCCATCAACAATGTTCTCATCAGACTAGGCCCTTTTTCCTACAGCTCCCGCCGCACCTGCGCGGCGCCTTCCGCCAGCGCGTGCAATTTGCCGAAAGCGGTCGCGCGCGGCAGGTATTTCATCCCGCAATCCGGCGCCGCGACGAGCCGCTCGGCGGGAATGTAACGCAAGGCCTCCCGCAAGCGAGCGGCCACAGAGTCCGGCGTCTCGATTGCCGGATCGTTAAGATCGAGGACGCCGAGGACGACCGTCTTTCCCGCGAGGTCGCGCA
>VAZF01000361.1 GCA_005888425.1 Alphaproteobacteria bacterium | reverse complement strand
TTCGCCGGTCGGTTTGGTAGTAACGAAGGGCTGGAATAGCTTATCGCGGATCTCTGGGGCGATACCTGTGCCGTTATCGCGCACCCGTATCTCGACCATCTCGCCGAGCTCCCGGGTGCTCACCGTCAGCACCGGCCGGTGCTGGGCTCCATCGCCTCTCTTCGAGGCTGCATAGAAGCCGTTGCCGAACAGGTTGAGGAAGACCCGGGTCATGTCCTGCGGGACGACCTCGAGCGGCGCGAGCGCCTTGTCGAACTCGCGTTCCATCGTGATGTTGAAACTCTGATCCTGCGCGCGGGCGCCGTGATAGGCGAGGTTCAGCGCCTCGTCGATAAGCGCGTTGAGATCGACCGCGCGACGTTCGCCGCCGCCGCCGCGCGAATGTTCCAGCATGCTCCTGACGATGCCGTCGGCGCGCTGGCCGTGCTCAGCGATCTTCTCCAGATTGCCTGTAAGCAGCTTCATCGTATCGTCGATCTCAGCGCGGGCATCCTCGTCCAACGTAGCGATGCCCGGCCCGGCGACTTCCTTCAATTCATCCAGTAGCTCGACCGAGAGGCCGGCGAAGTTGTTGACGAAATTGAGCGGGTTCTTGATCTCGTGGGCGATGCCAGCGGTCAGCTGGCCAAGCGCCGCCATCTTCTGGGCGTGCACCAGGCTAGCCTGCGCCGTCTGCAATTCGCGTAACGTGCCTTCGGCTGCGTCACGAGCCGCACGGATCTCCTCTTCCGAACGCTTCCGTTCGGTGATGTCGCTGTAAATCACCACGATACCGCCATTGGGCATCGGATTATTGCGGACTTCGATAACCTTGCCATCCGGACGGGTGCGCTCGAAGCTGTAATGATCGCCAATCCGTTCGCGCAGCCGTTTAATCTGCGTCTCGGGCTCAGCTTCCCCGAACTCGCCGCGCTCCGTGAGATGCCGGATGTAGTCGTCGAAACTGTGCGGTTCGGCCAAAAATTCGTCAGGCAGATCGAGCAATTCCTGAAAATTGTGGTTCCACGCAGCCAATCGCAGCTCTTCGTCAAACATGGCGACTCCGTCGACCATGTTGTCGAAGGTCACGCGCAATTCGGCCTGACGCTGACGGATCTCATCGAGTAGACGCGCATTCTCGATGGCGATCACCGCCTGGTCGGCAAAGGTGCGCACCAATTCGACCTGCCGCTCGGTAAATAGTTCGACGCGCCGATGCGCAAGGGTAATGACGCCAATTGTCTCGCCCTGTCGCACCAGCGGCACACCCAAGGTCGTTCGTATCTTGCCGAAGATCTGCACTTCGGGCAGCGCGTATTCTGCGTCGATAGCAATGTCGGGGATTTGGACGATCTTGCCTTCGAGCGCGACGCGCCCGACGGTGCTGCCAAGACCGGGAGCTAATAACCGCTCACGCAAACGCGCGTCGAAATCAGGCTCAAGCGCGACTGTCGCCACATACCGGAATGCGTCCCCTTGCCGGATCGCAAGCCCCCCCTCGGCATTGCCACAAAGTCGCGAGGCGGCCTGAAGCAGAGTATCGAGCACCGGCTGCAAATCGACGGTCGAGCGGCTGATGACCTTCAGCACATCGCTGGTCGCTGTCTGATATTCGAGCGACTCTTGCAGATCGGTAGTACGCTCGCGCAGTTCGCCGAGCAGCCGCGCGTTCTCCATCGCGATGACCGCCTGCGCGGCGAAACTCTGCAATAAGCTGATCTGTTTGTCGCTGAACGGGCCGGGCTCTTTGCGATAGATCAGGATGAACCCGCAGACGGCTAGGTCCTGCAGTAGTGGGACGAGGATGTAAGCCCGAGCGCCAGCGATCTCGACAATGGCGAGTCGATCCGGATCCCTACGCTTGTACGGCTCTGTGTCGATCAGGTCCGGGATATGGACAAACGGCTCTCCATTGAGAAGTCGAGCCGGGCCGGTGCCTGGCGCGTATCTGCTGGTGTCCTGCCGCGCATAATATTCAGCATAGGCCGGGGGTGAGCCTCGGGTAGCAGCCAGACTGAACCGTTCACCATCATAGGTTCGCAATTCGCCGAAGGACGCCCCACAGAGCCGCAGTGCCCTTTCCAGCATCGCCTCGAACACCGGCACAAGATCGCCAGGCGAGGAGTTGATGACGCCCAATACCTCGGCGGTGGCGGTCTGCTGCTCCAAGGCTTCGCGCGTCTCGGTAATCAGGCGCGCGTTCTCCATGGCGATCACGGCCTGCGCGGCGAAATTCTGCAACAGGGCGATTTGCTTGTCTGTGAACGGGCGAACCTCTTGGCGCGTAACTCCGAAGGCGCCAAACAGAAATCCATCCTTTTGCAACGGCACCGCAAGCAGGCTGCGGACGCCGCCAAGATCTACCGCCGCCCGGTGCAAGGCATCGCCGGAACGATATCCAGCCCCATCCGCCATATCGGCAATATGCGCAAGAGATCCACCTCTGCGAAGACGCCCGATGCCGGTATCCGGACCCGCGTCGACCGGAGTGCGTAAGAACTCTTCGAATGCTCCCGGTAAGCCACGCGACGCAACCGAACGAAAATGTTCACCCTCAGAAACCCACAGCACTCCGGCGGCTGCATCGCACAGGGTGGTCGCCTTTTTGAGCATCGCATCGAACACCGGGGTTAGGTCCCCCGGCGATGAATTGATGACGCCAAGAACCTCCGCCGTGGCGGTCTGTTGCTCAAGCGCCTCGCGTAGAGCCTCTTCCGTGGCTTTTCGAGCGCTGATGTCGGCAATTGCGCCAGTCAGACGGATCGCCCACCCCGCCGCGTTTCGCACTGCGACCGCGCGATCCTAGATCCAGCGATAAGTTCCATCGTTGTGCCGGATCCGGTATTCACAGTCGAGCCGCGGTGTTATGCCGCGGAAGCAGTCGCGCAATGCTGCCCGATAGAGCGGGAAATCATCCGGGTGGACTAACTCGTTCCAGTCGCCGGCGCGCAACTCGCGGCCTTCAAACCCGAAGATCTCAATCAAGCGAGCCGAAGGCCACAGTGAGTTGCGCTCAACATCCCATTCGTAGACACCCTCGGCGACGGCTTGCGTGATTAACGAGTGTCGCTCCTCGCTAGCCCGTAATTTGGCCTCGCTGCTATTTAGTTTGCGCTGAAGATCAGATATTATCTGCCGGGCGTCTTTTGAGCGCCGCTCGGCAGCGCTGCCCGCGGGCATAACCGATTGTGTCTGACGCTTCGTTTGCTTACCCGAACCGGCAGTCCTCTTTGGCTTCGAATGTTCACTCATCGAAGCACCCTGTCAGCGCATTCTTTCAAACCGTCAATGTACTGCATGCCTTCTTCTCGGAATCCAGGACGGATGGGGTGTTCGTAGTTTGTCAGTAACGACGGTATCGTCCCACTACTCGATGCGCTAGGCCACTGAAGGACAGTCACTTGCTTCTTTCGGGTTCAGGGCAGCGGCTGAGGAGATCGATGATCTCGTGCTGAGGTCTTGTCCAAGTCGCAAAGTTCCCATACGACCGATCCCGCAGAGGGTCGAACTTTGCCAATGAGCGCTGCCCCGACAAATGGCCGGTTCCGGCGCTTAGCAGAAGCTCACGCCGGAGATCGACTGCTTCCGGTCTGCCCCCCATTGCGGTCCTTGCTCAGTACAGAGGCGGCGGTTGAGCCTCGAGCTGGGCGAGGCGTTCGCGCAACTCCTCGCGAGTGCCTGTGAAGGTCATCTGTCTGGCGGCGGATACATCAACGAGGGCGTCATGGCCGTTCGAAATGTCGAGGTTATGACCGCGGTGAACGGAGAGGTGGCGAGCGTTTTCGTCCACCCGTTCGACGCTGGCCAGCCACGCTTCGCCGTTCGGCAGCGCCTTCACGCCCTCCGGATCGGTCGTGTACCTGTGGTGATAGGCAAGCGCGATGAGCGGTTTGAGGGTGGTCGAGGCGCGCGGCGAGGTAACGTCCTCGCCATCATCGAGGACCGTGCCGCTGGTCGACACGAGGCAGGTCTTGAACCCTTCGGCGGGGCCGCCGAGGGAAATCAGGCCGTCGGTAATCTCTTTGGCGAGCGCACGGGCCTTGGGGCCTTGGCCTGCCATGTAGACTGGCACGTTGATCGGACGGTCGGGCAACCGTCCGTCGGACGCGAGGATCTGGGCGAGACCGCCGTCAATGTCAGCAACCTCGCCGCGCAGTAGTGCCTTAACCTGCGCGATATGCGTGCGAATGCTGGCGAGGCTCAAGGGCTTCTTGCCCATCCCCGCGCGGCCGGTAAAGCCGGTGCCAAACCCGACCATCAGGCGTCCCGGCGCGATCTGCTCGATCGTCGCGATGGCCGAGGCCTGTGCCATCGGGTGGCGGTAGCTCGGTATTAGAACAGAGGGGCCGAATTTGAGGCGCTCTGTTTTTTCGGCGATGCGGGCGAGAGTGACCCATACGTCGTGGCCAAAGGCGGGAACCTCAGGACACCAGACGGCGCGAAACCCTAGATCTTCCGCAAGAAGGGCGTACTCCCCGGTTCGGGGGCCGGGCGGCAGCCGGAAGTCATAGGTCAGCACCGGGCGTA
>VAZF01000360.1 GCA_005888425.1 Alphaproteobacteria bacterium | reverse complement strand
CCGTATGACGGCAGGATCAGCGAAGACGCACCGGTAGCGCCGACTCGGTATCTCGGCGCGAGCAAGCTGGCGGCCGAGACCCTGGCGCGGCCATACGCGGATTTGTTTGATGTCAGCATTCTTCGCCTGTTTTTTCCTTACGGGCCGGGGCAGACGGAACGCCTCGTCCCAGACGTGATCGAACGTGTACGCAACGGCACGCCTGTGCATTTGGCGTCGGATGGTGAGGGCCTGCGGCTTGTCCCGACCTTTGTCGACGATATAGCCGCGGTCATGGAGACGGCGCTTGCCGCTCATTGGCGGGGTGTCTTCAACATTGCTAGTCCCGCGGTCGTCAACCTCCGAGAACTCGCCGAGGTGATCGGCAGCGCACTGGGGAAGCAGCCCTGCTTCGACGTGAATGATCGGAAGGCAGGCGCCATCGTGCCGGATCTGGAACGGCTGCGGCGCCGCTTTGATTTCAGCCGCTTCACGACCCTCGAGGAAGGCATCCGGCGAACCCTGGCAGCACAAACGGAATCCGAGTCTTGAGCAGCGCGATGTCCTCGGCGCCGATGCATAATTTCGACCTCCGGCCCAAGCTCGGACGCGTCCGGGGAAAGGACAATCGGCGCCTCCTGTTGGTCTGTTCGTTCGATCCCGGCGGGATTGTCACCGTTTACGAATATGTCGCGCTATGGCAGAGCGCGAGCCGCTACCAAATCGAAGTGCTGAATCTCTGGCCCGGCGGCAGCTCGATACCGAGCTCGGTGGCGCTGGACGAGTTCGACGGCTGCATTCTGCACTCGACCGTCTCGTATGACCCGGACCAGCTGCAATATCTCGACCGGCATCTGTCCCGCCGCTTTTCTGCGTATGACGGCGTCAAGATCCTGATCAAACAGGATGAGCACCGGCGCGCCCACGCGGTTTGCAAATTCCTCGCCGACAACGCCTTCGATATCTTGATCACCTGCGTTCCCGCGGGCGAGCTCGAAAAGGTCTATCCACGCTCCAGGGTGGGCGGCATCCAATTCGTCCAGGCATTGACGGGGTATGTCTCGCCACTGCTCAAAGGGCTGAATGTCGCCCCCGACCAAGTTCGTGAGCTCGACATCAGCTATCGTGGCTCGATACAGCCGCTGTCGGTTGGGCGGCTCGGCCTGGAGAAGCGCAAGATCGGCTATGATGTCGCGAGGGCGTGCGCCGGCCGCGCGCTCAACCTCGACATGTCGAACCGTTGGGAGGACCGGATCACCGGCCGAGCCTGGTTTGACTTTCTCAGCCGTTCAAAAGCGGTGCTCGGCGTCGAATCCGGATCGAACCTGTTCGATTTTACCGGCGAGGTCGAAGCGTGGTGCGAGAAGTTCTGCCGCAGGAACCGTGATCGGGATCCGTTGTCCGAGGAATTTTACCGGGAAGCCTATGTGACCTATTTGAAGGACTTCGAAGAGAACGTCCTTTACGCGCAAATCTCACCGCGGCATTTCGAGGCGGCCGCGACCCGGACGCTGCAGATCCTCTATGAGGGGGAATATTCCGGCATATTGCAGCCGCACCGGCATTTTGTGCCGCTGCGGCGCGACCTTGCGGATCTCGATCATGCGATCGAGATCATGAGGGACGAGCGGCAGCGCGGATACATCACTGACGCAGCGTTCGAGGAGGTTATCGGTAATCCGACTTACCATTATCACGCGTTCGTTTTCCAGGTCGACGAGGCGATCGAGACCGCGCTGCGGGAAAAGGGGCGGCCGAAGCATCGGCAGGGCGGACGATCTTCGGACCGCCCGCGCGCTCTTGTGCTGATGCCGCATGAGCCGGTTCTCGACCCGCGCGTCGATTGGGTCGCGGCGAGCCTCGCGCGTGATTACGACGTCTGCGAGATCGGCACATATCGCTTCAACGAGCGCGGATCGGGGCCGTCGCTGGAGCGAATTTCGGAACACCGGCACCGAATTCGTGTCGAGCGAACCCGTCATGATTGGGATTGGATGGTTGCGCCCAGCGACCAGGCCAATCCGGTCGTGCACCAGCTCGCCTTGCTGTTCACCTACGCACGCCTCCCGGAGCGCGCGCTGTGTCGCGCGCTCGGCGCCTTCGATGCCGATGCCGCGACCCTCGACCGGTTCCGGGAGCTCTGCACGTATTTCGTGAATACGAACGGCGCTTTGATCGAGGCGGGGCGACTGACAGGATCGTTTGACGTCATCGTCGCGGCAGACCTCGAATCCCTGCCTGCAGCTCTCGTCTTGGGACACGAGAACGGCGCGGTTGTCGTGTACGACGCGCACGAATATTGGCCCTATTCCTACAATGATTTTCACCATTGGGAGATCGAGTTCTGGTCGGGGCTGGAGCGCGCGCTCGCAAAAGAAGCGACAATCCGGGTGACGGTATCGCCACCGCTCGCCGCTCGCCTCACCGAGGATTATGGTTGCGCGTTCACGGCGGTCCCGAATTGCACCCCTCTCGCGGATGTCGCGGCGATGGATGCCCCGGAGCGGCGGCAGAAGCGATCGGCGGGCGATGAGCTCGTCTTTCTTTACCAGGGCGGGTTCGCACCCGGGCGCGGCATCGAGCACCTCATTCGCGCTTGGGCTCAGGTCGACGCGCCGGCGCGACTGCTGCTCCGCGGACCGAACAATCCCTTCAAAGCCGAAATGGAACGGCTGGCCGAGAGCCTCGATCTGAAAAATCGGCGGGTCTTCTTTCCCGAACCGGTCAGTGAAGCGCGGCTGGTCGAAGCCGCGGCCGAGGCCGATATCGGCCTCATCCCGTACGAGCCGAACAGCCCGAACAACCGCTTCTCGTGCCCGAACAAATTGTCGCAATACTTCGCTGCCGGGCTGCCGGTGATCGCGAACGAGCTGGATTTCGTGCAGCAGGTCATTGTCGAGAACGGGCTCGGTGCGGTTGTCAGCTTTCGCGATACCGACAAACTGGCGCGAACGATCGAGCGCTTTGCCCGGCGCGAGGCGGTCGCCGAGATGGCGGAACGGGCGCAGGCCTATTTCAGATCAGAGTTCAATTGGGAGACCGCGAGCGCCGAGCTCTTTGCGAATATCCGCAGCTGCCTCGGTGCCAGGAAAGCGCGCACGTCGGAATACGATTTTTCATGGATCGAAGCCGGCTACGATATGCGCGATCTGGCGCTGCCGTCCTGGCCGAGTTCCGCCATCGGGACGACCGTGGTTATGCCAAGAACGATCCTGGGGCAATGGCGGCGAGTCAGAAATTCTTTATTGAAGCTGGCGCTCAACCGGCATACGCGCCGGCTCGCGCGCGGCTTCGTGTCGATGCTTCCCCGCACGGTCGGGAGCGCGGTCAAGGCCAAGCTCGTACTGGCGCTGGGACGGCTTTCGTGAGCATTGCCGGGCTGCAGCGTGTCGCCGCTTCGACTGCCATAACCCGCGAGCGGCGCGTATTGCCGGTGCGGACGGCCAGCCGCATGCGAACGCTGTATCTCGATGCGAACGGGGTTGGATGGCGCAGCGTCGTCACCGACACGCTGCTGCGCGGCATCTTCGGCTACCGCGACGGCGATCTCCCGCCAAAGCCGCTACGCCGGTTTCGCCCCGCCGCAGCGCTGTTCCGGCAATTGCGCGACGTCAACGACGCGCTTTCCTATGCCATCGATTGGCGAGAGGCGATCGTGGGCTCGCCCGAGCTGGACGTCGAATGGTGCAACATCAACAATCTGCTGCACTTCGCGACCTGCCTTCGCCGTCTGAAAGAATATGGTCTGATCGTCGTGTCGCACGCCGCGGCGGGTGACGATATGGGTCTGCTGTTGCGTGCCGCAGCACTGTTCGACCGCCGGCGTGCGCCGCTTGTCGTCTTTATCGGCAACGAATACGACCTGCTTCCCGATAAGATCCGCTTTATCCGCCAAACGGGCGCGGAGTTTGTTTGCACGCAATTGCCGATCGAAATTTTCATCTCGCGCCCGAAAAGCCGCGCGACATCGATATCGGCTTCGCCGGGGATATCTATTGGCCGTTCCTCGGCGATCGTGAACGCACCGACATCATCGACTGGTTCGAGCGGCACGGAGCGGCGCGTGGCCTGCGCTGCGACATCCGAAAGAGCCGCCTGCCGCGCCAGGAATGGAACCTGTTTCTCAATAGCTGCAAGGCGCTGGTCGGCGCCGAATCCGGCACCTATTACCTCAACGAGCGCGGAGGGGTGCTCGACCGGGCGCGCCGATATAATCTGAACGAGAACCGGGCCGCCACGTTCGACGAGGTTTATGGCAGGTTTTACCACGGGCTGCCGCGCGGCATTTCCGGGAAATGCATCTCGTCGCGCCACTTCGAGCCGATCGGGACCAAGACGTGCCAGCTCCTGCTCGAAGGGAACTACAACGGTATTCTGAAAGCGGACGAGCATTACATCGCCATTAGAAAAGATCTCACGAATATCGACGACGCGATCGAACGGTTTCGTGATGCCGGCCATCGCACCCGCATCGCCGAGCGCGCCTATGATTTTGTCATGGCGGAGCATACATACCGGCATCGCGTCGAGAAGCTGTTGCGCACGGTGACCGCAACCGTGCGCGCGTGAGCCACCATCTCTCCAAGAACCGGCCCAAGAACCGGCAATGTGCGGCATAGCGGGCATATTTGAGTTCGGTCGCGGCGCTGTCGCCGATGCGCGGCTGCTCGATCGCATGACCGAGCTGATCGCTCATCGCGGGCCGGACGATAGCGGGCTGGTGCTGCGCGGCAGCGTCGGGTTGGGCCATCGTCGGCTCTCGATCATCGATCTGTCCGCGGCGGGCCATCAGCCGATGGCGAGCGAGGATGGCGCGGTTTGGATCACCTACAACGGCGAGTGCTACAATTACGGCGAGCTGGCGCGCTCGCTGCGCGCGCGCGGCCACCGCTTTCGCTCGAGTTCCGACACCGAAGTCCTGCTTCACCTGTACCTTGAGCAGGGGGAGCGCTTCCTCGAGGCGATCGACGGCATGTTCGCGCTCGCGATCTGGGACGAGCGAAAGCAGCAGATGCTTCTCGCTCGTGACCGCCTCGGCATCAAACCTTTGTACTACTTTGCCGATCGCGAGCATTTGCTCTTCGCATCGGAAATGAAGAGCCTGCTCGCTGATCCGCGAGTCCCGACCGATATCGATCCGGCGGCGCTCGGCGAATATTTCCATCTGCTCAGCATTCCGGACCCGAACTGCATTTTGAGAGGCGTGCGCAAGCTTTTGCCGGGGCGCTATCTGACGGTGTCGCGCGACGGCATAACCGAGCACCGCTATTGGGATCTGGCGATCGCGCCCGATCCGGGCCGCAGCTTTGACGCAGATTGTGAGGCATTCGATCGGCTGTTCACCGCTTCGGTGCGGTCGCATATGGTGGCTGACGTGCCGGTCGGAGCGTTTTTGAGCGGCGGGGTCGATTCGAGCGCGATCGTCTGCGCCGCGTCACAACAGACCACGACGCCGATCGAGACGTTCAGCATCACTTTTCCCGG
>VAZF01000359.1 GCA_005888425.1 Alphaproteobacteria bacterium | reverse complement strand
CTCCCATCGCTGGCGCGATGGACCCCTCCCTCTCCGCCCTGAAGGGCGGAGAGGGTTTATTCGTCGGGCGCTCTTTTTAACGGACCGGCGAGAAGGAGGCGGCGATCAACAGCTTGTTTTCCTGGCGGATCGGGCGCACGCCGCTTTGCGGCGGCCAATTGCTGCCGGGCCGGCGCGACTCTCCGCGCACGCGGGTGCGCTCGGCGAGATCTTTGTACGGCCAGATATGGGTAAATTTGTTGAGGCCGCCGAGCTCGCTCGTCCAGCAGGCCGCCAAGGGCGACAGCCGCTCGCGCGACTCGATGACCTTGCCCCAGGCGTCGAGCACTTTCGGGAGGTCGCCCGGCGCGTAGGCGTAGGTGCGCATCTCATAGACGTTGCCGCTGCCGAAATCGCGGCTGCCGAGCGGGCGCATAAAGGGCGCCGGAATGACGATCTCGGCTTCCTGCGCGACGAGCAGATCCTGGCCGCTGGGCAATGCGTTGCGTTCGGGGTCTGAGGCGAGGGCGGCGCGCACCCGCGTGCGGTGCCCCAAATCGTCATAGGGGTAGACGTGGACGACCTGGTTCAGGGGGCCGAACTCGGTCTGCCAGAAGGCGCCGAGCTGCGAGTGCTTCAAACGCGACGGCAGGCGCTTCTCGTAACGCTCGGTGAATTCGGGCACGGCGCCGGTGCGCAGCGTATAGGTGCGGACTTCGTAGATCATGGCGCATCCTCTCCGGTGGTGGGGGTCGGCCGGGTTGGCTCGTCCCGGGCGGTTCGTCCGCCTTACTCACCGCAGCATAGCAATGCGCGGCGGCAATGGCGTAGTGCATTCGGCGCGCGGATCCCGGTGGCCGGCTTTATGTCCGCATCCACATCTCAGGCAGGAACGCATAAAATCGAGTCGAGGATCGGCAGATCGCGCGGCGATTCCGGCTCGATGGAAACAACACGCCACTTTTCGCGTTCGAGCAACTCGTTCAGCAGATCTTTCGAATAAACGCTGAGTTCGGTGGGTTTTTCCGCGTCATGCTCGCGATAACCAAAATCCCCCTCTCCCAAAGAGGCCGAGAAAAAGAGAAATCCACTCTCCTTCACATGCCGCCTCAGGATTGCGAAGATCGCTTGCGCATCATGCGGCAGCTGATGCGTGATCACCGAAAACATACAGATCACGTCAAAGCGCTTGTCCCCGATCGGAAGGATCGTTTCGGGCATAAGAGGATCGCCTGATTTGTTGTATTTAGGGTTGCGGGCGTTGACGTGGTGAAACGAGAGCCGATCGTCGTTCACATTTTGCGTCAGGAATTCGATCATCTCTTTATAGACGTCGATGCCGACATAGCTCCGCAACGGAATGTCGTGTGTGGTGATGGCCTCGGCAAAACGAGAGCCGCAGCCGAAATCCAAGATATCCAGGCCGGCGAGATCCGGAATTCCGATGCGCTCCGCCATATATTGAAGCAGCCAGAGCCCGGTATCCGCCGAGGGCGCCATGGCGAGCACCTGCGGAGCATTGCGCTTGAAGCGGCGGGGAACGACGAGCTGCGGGTTTCTGTCAAATGCCGTGGCGGTTGTCATCGCGCCGTTCTGCTCGATTTCTACCATGCTCAAACCGTGACCGGGACCAATGCATCCGCTCATAGTGAATAGCGCGGGTGGGGACCGCAAGCGCCAGGCCTTCATAGAATTCCGGACGCCTGAAAGAGCACGCGATCGCTTGGTGGCCTGCCTCACCTGCAGCATAGCGACTGCAGAGGGGTTTCCGGCCCTCGCCGGATTGCCTGTATAAAAGCGTTATGATCGGACCGTTTATCACAGGCGCCGCCGCGCGGCGTGCGACGCCGATGCGAGGGCTGGAGTGAGGGGCGAGGGCGGACAGCCGGCGTCAGCAGCCATGGCCGTCCCGCATCGCGGGCTGACGACCGCGACGGTTATCTGCGCCTGCGTCATGCAAGGGCTCGACACGACGATCGTCAATGTCTGCCTGCCAAATATCCAGGGCAGCATGTCGGCCTCGCAGGACCAGATCTCGTGGATCCTGACCTCCTATATCGTCTCCTCGGCCATCATGATGCCGCTGACGGGCTGGCTCGCGGGGCAGATCGGCGTCAAATACATCTTTCTCGCCTCGGTCATTGGCTTCACGATCACCTCGGCCCTGTGCGGCGCCGCGACCAGCCTCAACCAGCTCGTCATCTACCGGGTCATGCAGGGGATCTGCAGCGCCGGTCTCGTCCCGCTCGGCCAGGCGACGCTCTTTACGATCTATCCGCGCGAGCGGCACGGCAGCGCGATGGCGATCTTTTCGACCGGTGCGATGATGGGGCCGATCATCGGGCCGACACTGGGCGGCTGGCTCACCGACAATTTCGGCTGGCGCTGGTGCTTCTACATCAACCTGCCGGTTGGCGCGCTGTGCGCCCTCGGTATCTTTCTGTTGCTGCGCCCGGCGCGGCCGGGGCGGCGCGACCAATTCGACCTGTTCGGCTTTGCGATGCTGACCTTGGCGGTCGGGTCGATGCAATTGATGCTCGACCGCGGCCAATTGAAGGACTGGTTTCACTCGACCGAGATCTGGATCGAGGGGACGGTCGCTGCATTGTGCTTTTATCTGCTGCTCGTACACACGATGACGGCGGGCAAGCGCTCGTTCCTGAACCGAGAATTGATGAAGAGCCCGAATTTTGTCGCGGGGTCTCTCTTGATGTTCGGGGTCGGCATGATCTTGAGCGGCACCTTGGCTTTGATGCCGTCGATGATGCAGGTGTTGATGAACTACCCCGTGTTCGACGCCGGCTGGATGATGGCGCCGCGCGGCTTCGGCACGATGGTGGCGATGTTCATCGTCGCGCGACTGATCAACCGCGTGGATCAGCGCCTGTTCATTCTCGTCGGGTTTCTGCTGACTGCGGCGTCCTTGTGGCAGATGACCGGTTTTTCGCTGCAGATGGATTCCGGACCGATCCTGTTCGCCGGGTTCGCGCAGGGGTTTGGGCTCGGCTGCACCTTTGTGCCGTTGAACCTGCTCGCCCTTTCGGGTT
>VAZF01000358.1 GCA_005888425.1 Alphaproteobacteria bacterium | reverse complement strand
GACAAATCATTCCTGAAAGAACATATCAGGAACAATTGGAAAGAGGCGCCTTCGCTGCGCCCCCAATATTCAGGCACCATGAGGCGGGATCCCCCTGATATCGACCTGTAATTACAGGCGGACGCGGTCGAGCGGTCCACGCGTAGCTGGGCCCGCGCGAAGCCACACGACGCCCGCCAGGCATTCGCGATACTGCTTCAGGGCGCGCCGGCTTAAGCGGTAAGCTACCGCAAATTTCCGGGAGGAACGCCATGACCGCGACCGCGCATAACACCGCCCATCGCCCGGCGATTGCCGTGACCCGGCATGCGATCGCGGCGGGCCACTACCTCGCCGCGACGGCCGGTTTCGACATCTTGCAGGCGGGCGGCAACGCGATCGATGCCGGGGTCGCCGCCGGCATCGCGCTCGGCATCTTGCAGATCGACCTGGTCGATTTTGCCGGCGTCGCGCCGATCATGATCTATCACGCCGAAAAGCGCGAAGTCGTGACGATCGCCGGGCTCGGCACCTGGCCAAAGGCGCTCGACCCCGAGCTGTTCATGCGCGAGCATGGCGGCAAGATCCCGCTCGGCGTGTTGCGCACCGTCGTCCCGGCCGCGCCCGATGCCTGGATCACCGCGCTGCGGCGCTACGGCACGATGAGCTTTGGCGAGGTCGCCGCCGCCGCGACGCGGCTCGCGCGCGACGGTTTTCCGATGTACCCGCTGATGGCCGCCAGCCTCAAAAAGCAGGAGGAGCGGCTGCGGAGTTGGCCTTCGACCGCGGCGGTATTGCTGCCGAACGGCCGCGCGCCCCAAGCCGGCGAGGTATTTCGCCAGACCGACCTCGCCGCCTCGTTGCAATACATGGCCGACGAGGAAAAGGCGGCTGCCGCTCGCAGCCGCAACGGGCACGGCCGCGATGCCGGGCTCGAAGCGGCGCGCGACGCCTTCTATCGCGGCGACATCGCCAAGAAGATCGTCGCCTTTATGAAGGCCGAAGGCGGCCTCCTCTCGGCCGAGGACCTCGCCGGCTATCATTCGCCGGTCGGGCCGGCCGAGCGCCGCCGCTTCGGCGATCTCGAAGTCTTCACCTGCGGCGCCTGGTGCCAGGGACCGGTCCTGCTGCAGACTTTGGCGTTGCTCGAAGGCACCCATATCAAGGCGCTCGGCCACAACAGCGCCGATTACGTGCATCGCCTGACCGAGGCGCTGAAGCTCGCTTTTGCCGACCGCGAGGCCTATTACACCGATCCGGCATTCGGCCAGGTGCCGTTGCCGACCCTGATCTCGTCGGAATACGCTGCCGAGCGGCGCAAGCTGATCGACCCGAACAAGGCGTGGCCGGAAATGCCGCCTCCCGGCGAGCTCGGCGCTGCGGCGGCGCGGTTACGCGCCAGCCCGCCCAACCCGAACCCCGAGCCCGACACCTCCTATGTCTGCGCCGCCGATCGCTGGGGCAATTTGTTCTCGGCGACCCCGAGCGATGGCTCCTACGGCTCGCCGATGGTGCCGGGCACCGGGCTGATCCCGTCCTCGCGCGGCTCGCAATCGCGCCCCGACCCGCGCCATCCGGCCGGGGTCGCGCCCGGCAAACGGCCGCGCCTGACCCCCAACCCGGCGCTCGCGATCAAGGGCAATGGCGAGCAGTTCTTCCCGTTCGGGACGCCCGGTGGCGACGTCCAGAGCCAGGCGATGCTGCAGGTCCTGCTCAACGTCTTTGTGCACGGGCAGGACGTGCAGAGCGCGATCGAGAACCCGCGCTTTGCCAGCTACAGCTACCCGTCATCCTTTGCGCCCTACGACTACTACCCGGGCCGGCTCAACATCGAGGGCCGCTTCCCGGAGGAGGTCGCCGCCGAGCTCGCGCGCCGCGGACATGAGGTCGAGCGCTGGCCCGACTGGATCTGGCTCGCCGGCGCGGTGTGCGGGATCCTGGTCGACAAACAGCGCGGCACCCTCGAAGCCGGCGCCGACCCCCGCCGAGCCGCCTACGCCTTGGGGTGGTGAACTCGGCTCAAGGGCCGCGGCGGCGGATGTTTTCGTAGGGCGTGCCGTCGCGATGCGTATAGGCGGCGGGCTTGCCGCCGGCCGGCGCGATCATGTCGATGCCGGGGTAATAGCAGACCGAGCCCTTCTGGCGCGTGCCGACCTCGAGCAGCTGCGCGTCCTTATTGGAGCGATTTTGCAGACAGTGGCCGTTCCCTTCATTGGCCGGAAACCCGGCCGCGTCGCCGGCATGCAGCACCTCTTCGCCCTCATCGGTGACGAGCACGACCTCGCCCGAGAGCACATAGACGAACTCGTCCTCGCCGGTATGCCAGTGGCGCTGGCTCGACCAGGCGCCGGGCGGCAGCCGCAACAGATTGACACCGAATTGCGTCAGCCCGGCCGGGTCGCCGAGCCGGGTGCGCTCGCGGGCACGGCACGGCTCGTCATAGGGCGGCGGGTACATCGTGCCGACGGCGGATTCCAGTGTCGCGGGGTCGATGCGTTTTGCCATTGAGGCGCTCCCTTCGCGTGATTTGCCAAAATCTATCCGACCAGCGGCGCATGTTCGCGGCGTTTTTCGAGCGGCGCGACCGGGCGCTCCGTCGGCCCGACATAGAGCTGGCGCGGCCGCACGATGCGGGTCTCGGGGTCGGTCATCATCTCGTTCCAATGCGCCACCCAGCCGACCGTGCGCGCCACCGCGAAGACCGGCGTGAACATCGCGGGCGGCAGGCCCAGCGCGCGGAAGATGATGCCGGAGTAGAAATCGACATTGGGATAGAGCTTGCGCTCCACGAAATACTCGTCCTCGAGCGCGATCCGCTCCAGCTCCATCGCCAAGCTCAGCAGCGGATCCTCCTTGCCGAGCGCTGCGAGCAATTCGGTGCAGAGCGGGCGAAGCACCTTCGCACGCGGGTCGTAGCTCTTATAGACGCGGTGACCAAAGCCGGAGAGGCGAAACGGGTCGTTTTTGTCCTTGGCGCGGCGCAGCATCTCGGGGATCCGCTCGACCGAGCCGATCTCGGCCAGAGTCTGCAACACCGCCTCGTTGGCGCCACCATGCAACGGTCCCCACAATGCGGCGATAGCCGCTGCCGTCGCGGCGTAAGGGTTGGCGCGGGTCGAGCCGACGAGACGCATCGCCGAAGTCGAAGCGTTTTGTTCGTGATCGGCCTGGATGATCAGCAACGCGTCGAGCGCGCGCACCGCCGCCGGGTCGGCGCGATACGGTTCGCACGGCACCGCGAACAGCATGTGCAGGAAATTCTCGGCATAGCCGAGATCGTTGCGCGGATAGATGAAAGGCTGGCCCAGCGAATATTTGTACGCCATCGCGGCGATCGTCGGCATCTTCGCGATCAGCCGGTGCGACGCGATAAGCCGGTCGTGCGCGTCGAAGATGTCGAGCCCGTCATGATAGAAGGCGGCGAGCGCACCGACGACGCCGCACATGACCGCCATCGGGTGCGAGTCGCGGCGGAACCCGCGATAGATCGCGTGGATCTGCTCGTTCAGCATCGTGTGATGCGTGATGTCGCTGGTGAATCTGGCTTTCTGCGCAGCTGTCGGCAGATCCCCGTTGAGCAGGAGCCAGCACACATCGAGGTAGTCGCAACTCTCGACGAGCTGATCGATTGGATAGCCGCGATAGAGCAAGACGCCATTGTCGCCGTCGACATAGGTGA
>VAZF01000357.1 GCA_005888425.1 Alphaproteobacteria bacterium | reverse complement strand
CTGATGATGCCGAAGAACGTCATCCTCGATCCGCGCGCGACGCTCCACACGCCGGAATGGCTGCTGCTATCGACCGGGATCAGGGCAGTCGATCATGCGGTCGAGGACATCTGCTCGCCGCAGTGCCAACCGATCTCGGAAGGCGCGTCCTACCACGCGCTGAAATTGCTCGGCCGCGGTCTGCTCGGGGTCAAGGCGGACCCGCTCGATCTCGAGGCGCGGCTCGATTGCCAGCTCGGCGCGTGGATGTCGATGGTCGGCTCGCAGACCGGCGTGCCGAAGGGCGCGAGCCACGGCATCGGCCATGTGCTGGGCGGCACGGCGCATGTGCCGCACGGCTACACCTCCTGCGTGATGCTGCCACACGTCCTGCGCTTCAATCACGCGGTCAATGCCGAGCGCCAAGCGCTGGTCAGCGCCGCGCTCGGCCGGCCCGGCGATCCCGCCGCCGAAGTTATCGCTGGGCTGATCGCCGCGCTCGGTCTGCCGCAGACGCTACGCGATGTCGATGTGAAACCCGATCAGCTCGACCGCATCGCCGAACTGTCGATGCACGACCGCTGGATCCACACCAACCCGCGCAAGATCGACGGGCCGCAAATCATCCGCGAACTGCTCGACGCGGCGTGGTAACGCGGCCTTGCATGTTCGCATTAATATGCTTAGATGCGCGTAATGAGGACGACGGTCGATATTCCCGACGAGCTGTTCCGCCGCGCCAAATCCGAGGCTGCCTTGCGCGGCCGCAAGCTGAAGGATCTGGTTGAGGAGGGATTGCGCCTGGTCATAGAGAAGGAAAAGCTGCCGGCTATGTCGAAGAAGAAGCCGGCTCCGAAACCCCGGCCTGGCTCGCTGCACGAGAAGATGCAGAAATTTTGCGGCATCTTTGACGGTGATGCGCCGTCCGACCTTTCAACAAACAAGAAGTATTTTGACGATTTCGGGCGGTGAGATCCGGCACGCTTTTGGATACCGGCCCAATCGTCGCATATCTTTATTCGCGCGACGCTTAGCACGATTGGGCCGTCGAGGCGTTCAGCGAGGTCCAGCCGCCAGTTATCACCTGCGAAGCGGTGCTGACCGAGGCATGCTTCTTAATCGAGCGAAATCGGTGGCCAGCCACGCGAGTCCTGGAATATGTGCTCGAGAGTGAAATCCGCATCGGCTTGCAGCTGGAGCACGAAATCGAGGCGATCCGAGGATTGATGCAGCGCTACGCGAATGTGCCGATGTCATTAGCCGATGCCTGCCTCGTCAGATTGGCAGAAATCACCGATCTGCCGATCTGTACGCTGGACCACGACTTCGCGATATACCGCGCAGGCCGGCGGCGCTCGTTGACACTGATCACTCCGGAGCCTCGCGCGCTGCATGAGCCGTAGCAAAAGCGGCGGTCGCGATATCGATGGCCAGCGCCAAGAGGAGCGCCGTCGCGGCGAGCAGAAAGAGCATCGGGTAGGGGTGCTCCACCCCCGCGAAGATGAACGAGAACCCATAGCCGGCGATCGCCTGCCCCAGCGCAAAGGCGATCGTGCACCAGCTCCACGCCGCAGCCTGCGCCGCCGGGGCGTCCGGGATAAGCTCGCAGGTCCGGCCGATCGTGATCGCAACGCAGCCCGGCACGAACGCGCCGACGATAAAGCTCGAAACGGCGAGCCCGACCGCCGACACCGTGACGAGCGGCAGTGCCACACAAAGTGCCTGGACGACAAAGGCGAGGCGCAATGCCGTTCGAAAGCCGATCCGGTCGCCGACATAGCCGCCAGCAATGGGACCGAGAAGCGCGCCGGCCCCGAAGATGACCCAATAGATCGCCGCCCTGTGCAGGCCCTGCCCGAGATCGCGGGCGATGAAATCGACGAGAAACACCATATGCGGCACAAGCCCCACCGCGTTCAGCGCGTATTCGACATAGAGCGCGCGCAACGCGGGTGCGGCGCGCAGCGAGCGCGGGTTTGCCGGTAGCATCTCGGCTGCATTGATGCTCGCCGGCCATCCACGCCAGGCGATTGCGCTCAGCACCAGTGCCACCCCGCCGAGCCCGAGCCAGGTCTCCACAAGGCCCCATTGCATCAACAGCGGCACCAGCGTTCCGGAAGCGGCTATGCCGAGCCCCACACCGGTGAAGATCGCGCCGCCGGCAAGACCGCGGCGCCGGGGCGGAATGCCCGGCATGACGCTCGGCGCCGCGAGCGCCATCAGGACCCCGCCGGTGCCGCCGGACAAAAAACGCCAGAAGAAGAACCAGGCAAAGCCGAGCGGCAACGCGCAGGCGAGAAGGCTCGCCGCGGTCGCCAGCATCGAGCCTCGCAGCAAAGCGGGTGTGCCGGTTCGGGCGGCGACTGCCCGGGCACCGATCGCACCGGCCAGATACCCCGCCAGATTGGCGGCGCCGAGATAAACCGCCGCCGATGGCGCGAACCAGCCGGCTGCGATCAATGCCGGAATGAGCGGCGTATAGCCAAACCGGGCCAGCCCGATCCCGACCAGATTTGCCGATAATGCCGCCATGGTGGCACGCAGCGGCGGAACCGCCGGCCGGAGTGCAGCTCTATCCATGGCCTGAGATAGCCGGCGCATCGACGCTATGTTACGGCCGGCGCCGAAGGACAGATCGGCATTCTGCGCCCGGCAGCCATTCGGAAGCGCCGCACCCGCGACCACGGCTCGCCGTCAGCGCGCTTGAACCCCGCCGCTGCGAGGAGGATCATGGTCGGATCGTCACCGCTATCGCCTCTGTCCGGAGAAGCCATGAAGCTCAATGGCGCTACCATCCCCGACGAGATCGTCCGCCGCGTCGTCGAGCGCCGCGGCACCGAGCACTGCTTTGCGGAGCTTGATCCGGCCCGCACCGCGCTCGTCGTCATCGACCTGCAGCACGCCTTTATGAATGAGGCGGTCGGCCACGCCGTCGTTCCGGCGGCGCGCGACATCGTGCCGGCGGTCAACCGCCTCGCCGCGGCGGTGCGGCAAAAGGGCGGCGGCGTCTTCTGGGTGCAGATGACG
>VAZF01000356.1 GCA_005888425.1 Alphaproteobacteria bacterium | reverse complement strand
GACGAGCTCCTCGACTTGGCCGCGCACCTCCACCGCGAGATAGGGGATCGGGACGCCAATGATGGGGTCGCCGAGCTTCGTCTCCAGGCGGGCGCGGTCGCCGCCTGGGTCGAGCGTGGCGCGCCGGATCGTGACGCGGTCGAAATTGCCGTCGATAATGATGCGCGTTTCGACCGGCGTGCATTCGCTCGCCTCGTCGGGAAGGTTCTGCTCGGCCAATCCCGAAGGCACGATGCCGATCCACAGCCCGTCGATCGTCAGCGAGCGCGGCGGCGCGGCGGGGGCAGGACCGGCGAATGTGATTTCGCTCGCCGCCGCATCCGGCACGAGGCGGATATAGGGCCGCGTGCGGTCCCGCGCCTGCAATGTCAGCTGGTCGATCGGCCCGAGAAGGTTGGCCGCCGGCGGATCGGGAACATAGGTCTTGCTGTCGGCGAATTCGTGGATGCCGTCGAGCGGCAGAGCGAAGCCGGTCACCGGACCCGGCGACAGATCGTTGCCGTTGCCGTCCTGCGGTCCAGGGTCGAACAGCGTGACATTGTCGCGGGCCAATCCGGCGCGGCGGTCATAGCTCCCGGCGCCGATCTCGCCAAAAGCGCCGAGATGAATCGCCTCGACGAACAGCGCGTCGGCGGCGGGCAAGGCAGCGGTCAGCAGCACGCGGCCGCGCGTCGGATCGAGGAGCAGCGCTGTCGAGGGCGGCGGCGCGAGCCCTGTGCCCCAGAGCCCAAGATCGCCGGCCGTGAGGAATTGCGGCTCGAGCGGCGCCACCCCGGAATTCGCACCGATGGCGAGTGCCACGGCGCTCGGAATGAGGTTGCGCTTCGGCGAGTCTGCGGTGATCGCGCTCGCCAGGATCGCTTCCATGACGTCGTCGGCCGGCGGGCCGCCGAGCAGCGCCGTCAATGTCGCGCGCAGACGCGCGGCGCCGCGCACGAGCTGTCCGACGAGCGGCGCGAGCTGCGGTTCGAGCCCCACCGGAACGCCGTCTTCCGGCAAGATGAAGCTTGCGTCGTTCAGCAGGCGGCAAGGGATCGGTGCGGCGATTTCCCATTCGCGGACCGGTCGCCAATTCTGCGGGTCGCCGCGCAGTCCCGGGCGGAACAGCGCGACGTCCCGTCCCGATGGGTCGAGCACGTAGCGCCCATTGCCGAGATCGAGTGGAGTCACGCGGCTCAGGCGTAGCGCCACCTGCCGGAAAATGTGCACGTTGACCTTCGGGATGTTCCACCGGCCCTTCAGCCCGGAGAGGCGCCGGAAATCGGGCGTGCGGGCATATTCGTCGAAGGGCCCGTTGACGAGATCGCCGCCCCGCGTCGCGCGCAGATCGGCCAGGCCGCCGGGCGGCGTCAGCGTCACCGGCCCGCGCAACGGGTTCGGCTCCGGGTCGAGGCCGTGGCGGGTGCGGGCCAGCCGCTTGAAGGTCTCGACGACGGCCGCATCCCAGCGGCCGATGTCGCGGGTCAGCGTTTCGAGAACGAGCGGGGTGCCGGCGCGGCGTCTATAGAAGATCGTCTTTGCGACGTCGGCGCGCCGTCCCTGTGGGTTCAGCGCGGATAACAGCCGCGTCGCGACAAGATCGCCGATATACGGCACCGCCCATTCGTCGGCGGTGTCGATCTGTGCGTCTTCCCACAGCCGGTCGATGCTGCGGCGCGCGATCGCCGCCTGATTAGCGACAAGCTCGATGATCGCCCGCAACACGCCGGGGTTCTGCGCGAGCCCGTCTTCGGTGCGATAGATCTCCGGAATCCAATCCCACAGCTTTTCCGCGTAATACACCGCGAAGCGGTCGTCGGCGGGACGCAGGATCGGTTGCGGGTCCAGCGCCATCGCTATGACACCTGCAGCGTCGAAGCGTCGGGATAGGCACCTTCGCCCGGCATGAATGCGACGGGCGCGAGGGCGCCGCCGAGCATGACCGTCGCGCCAAGCACGCCGGAGACGCCGAGCAGCCGCGCCGTGATCTCGCTGCGGAACAGCGGACGTCCGATCGCGACATTGGCCGGCGCGAGCAGGCCGGTGGCGGGGTCGAGCAGCGCCGCGCGTGCTGCCGGACGCACCGTGGCCGGATCGGCGGTATCGCTGATCTCCAGCGACACGCTCAGGTCGAGCGGCACCGCCGTCGCGAGCGTCACGACGATCGGCACCTGCGGATCGGCGTTGGCGCGCAGGCTCGCGCGCAGGTCAGAGGACGGATCGCCCCCGTCGGAGATGATCCAGATCTTTACTGTCGCGCGCTGCAGGCGTCCGTCAAAGGCCCAGGCCGCGGCGGCATTGACGACGCCCGGGAAGCCGCGCGCCAATGCCTCGAAATCGTCGAGCGAGACGGCACGGCCCAATGTCAGCGCGCTGCGCGGCGCCGCAATGCGCAATACGGCGCCGCTCTCGGCATCGGCGCCGCCGCGCGCCGGTAGCGGGTTCACCACCGCGCGAAGCCCCTTCACCGGACGCGCGATCTGCGTGATCGTGCCGGCCGGCGGCTTTGCGGCGCCGGCGCCAAAGCGGTAGGTCGCGGTGATGTTGCCGACACCGGAAGCCGGGCGCGCGCCGCGAACCCCGTCACCGAAGGTGATGCGCGGCGTGCCGTCGGGGTCGGCGCGAACGGCGTAAACCTCGTCGGTGGCCGTGGCGCCGAAAAAGCTCGGCACCTCACGCCACAGGATTCCGTTGACGCGCACCTGCAAGGCCGCGCGGATGCGGTCGGGCGCGGACGGATCGAGCACATAGGTCAGCGGCTTCTTCTTCAGCGTGAAGCTCTGAAACGCTTGCGACGCGTCCGCCGAGCCGAGGATCTCGTTGCCGACGGTTTCGCCGCGCATCGCGTCGAGGACATTGCCGAAAAGATAGACCGGCGTGCGCAGCGGATCGAACCGCGGCGCGCTGCCCGCCGGATCGAAGATGCCGTTGCCGGCCTCGTCGATACTGACGCTGCCGGGGATTTCCGCTCCCGTGGCTTCGGTGCCTTGCGCCAGAACGGAAGTTGGGCTCGGCGCGTTGCCGAGCGGTTCGACCGGGCCGGCGAGAGCCGCCGCCGCGCCGAGATCGCCATTGGCGATGCGCGTCTTTGCCGACGCTGTGGACGTCCCGCCGTCAAGCGCGCCAAAGCGCAATTGGAAATGATCCTGCCAGCCTGCGGGAGGAGCCGCCGCCAGCGTCAATGACACGCGCGTCGCGGGCACCGCCGGCTGCGGCTGTTCCAGTACTGCCGCACGGCTGATCAGCA
>VAZF01000391.1 GCA_005888425.1 Alphaproteobacteria bacterium | reverse complement strand
GGCCGGCTGTTCGAGGTCGCGCTTGACCCGCTGGATGAACTCGGCCGCCTCCCAGCCGTCGACGATGCGGTGATCGAAGGAGGAGGACAGGTTCATCATCTTGCGGATCACGATCTGCCCGTCGCGGGCTACCGGACGCTCGGCGATGCGGTTGACGCCGATGATCGCGACCTCGGGGTAGTTGATGACCGGCGTCGCGGCGAGGCCGCCGAGCGCGCCGAGGCTGGTAATCGTGATCGTCGAGCCGGTCAGCTCCTCGCGCGTCGCCTTGCCGGCGCGCGCGACATCGGCGAGGCGGGAAATCTCGGCAGCGGTCTGCCACAAATCGAGCGCCTCGGCATGATGCAGCACCGGCACGAGCAGCCCGCCCTCGGTCTGCGTCGCGACCCCGGCATGCACCGCGTTGTGGCGGTGCAGCACGCCGGCCTCATCGTCGAAACGGGCATTCACCTGGGGATGCTCGGCGACCGCATTGACGATCGCGCGGACCAGAAACGGCAACAATGTCAGATGACCGCGGCTCGCGTGCCGAGCGTTCAATTCGGCGCGCAATTCTTCGAGCGCGGTGACGTCGACTTCTTCGATATACGAGAAATGCGGGATGTGCCGCTTCGATTGCTGCAGATGCTCGGCGATCGCCCGGCGCAACCCGGTGATCGGCACCTCCTCGACCCCGTCCCGGCGAGCGAGCGTTGTGGCGCCGGCATCCGGGCGCGCACCGTTCGCGGCATAGGCCTCGATATCCTCTTGCGTGATGCGGCCGGCCGGGCCGCTGCCGGGCACGAACTGCAGTTCGATGCCGAGATCCCAGGCGCGCCGCCGCACCGCCGGCGATGCGAGCGGCTTCTGCCCAATTTGACGCATCGTGGCCGGAGCCTGCAGGCCCTCACCCGGCGCGGCCCGCTGGGCCTCGCCACCCTCTCCCGCAATGCGGGAGAGGGGAATCACCGCCGCTCCGCCATTACCTTTTTTTGCGGCGCTGGGCCGGATTGCCGTCGCTTTTTGCTCCTCACCCGTCCTCGGCTTCGCCTTCAGACTCCCTCTCCCCGCTTGCGGGGAGAGGGTTGGGGTGAGGGGCTTCTTGGGTGAAGCGCGTGCGGTACCGGCCGCGCGAGCTGGAACAGCCGCGGTGTTGCGGTCCGCTGCGACATTACCGGCGCCCACGACATCGAGCGTCACCAGTAGCGAGCCAACGGGCCGCTTCTCGCCGACCGCACCCTCGACCGCCACAACGGTGCCGGCGATCGGTGCCGGGATCTCGACCGTCGCCTTGTCTGTCATCACGTCTACGAGGGGATCTTCCTCGCGGATCTCCTGCCCCGGCGTGACATGCCATTTGACGATCTCGGCCTCGGTCGTGCCCTCGCCGATATCGGGAAGCTTGACGATGTAGCGGCCCATCTCAGCGTTCAACGCCCCCCAACCGCGTTTTGCCGAAACCCGAAATAGGCCAGCGCGGCGGTGACGACGAGCGCCAGCCAGCTTGCCCACATCGGAATACCCAAGCCGCCGATCTGCGCCGGCCAGCCAAAAACGATGCGCAGCAGGTGGAGCAGCGCCACTATCAGAAACAGCACCGCCGTGACGGTGTTGTAGGTTTTCTGCTGCATTGTACTGGGCGCGCCGGCGGCGGGTCAGCCCTCGAGCGCGCGCCGCATGCCGTCGGCGACGCGCTGCGGCCCCGGAAAATATTCCCATTCGAAGATGTGGGGGTAGGGCGTATCCCAGCCGGTTACGCGCACGATCGGCGCTTCGAGATGATAGAAACAATGCTCCTGCACCAGGGCCGCCAGCTCCGCGCCATAGCCGCAGGTGCGCGTCGCCTCATGCGCGATGACGCAGCGCCCGGTCTTCTTTACCGAATCGACAACCGTGTCGATGTCGAGCGGCAACAAGGTGCGCAGATCGATGATCTCGGCGTCTATCTCGGCTTCCTCGGCCGCGGCGAGCGCGACATGCACCATCGTGCCGTAGGCGAGCACGGTCACCGCATCGCCCGGCCGCACGACCGCCGCCTGCCCGAGCGGCACCGTGTAATAGCCCGCCGGCACCTCGCTGTGCGGATGCTGCGTCCACGGCACCGCGGGGCGGTCGGGATGCCCATCGAACGGTCCGTTGTAGAGCCGCTTCGGCTCAAAGAACACGACCGGATCGTCATCTTCGATCGCGCTGATCAGCAGCCCCTTCGCGTCATACGGGTTCGACGGGATCACCGTCTTCAGCCCGCACACATGCGTAAAGATCGCCTCGACGCTCTGGCTGTGCGTCTGGCCGCCGAAGATGCCGCCGCCGCAGGGTGCCCGCACCGTGATCGGCGCCCAGAACTCGCCGCCCGAGCGATAGCGCAGCCGCGCCGCCGCCGAGATCAGCTGATCGGTCGCCGGATAGATGTAATCGGCGAATTGGATCTCGACGATCGGCCGCAGACCATAGGCGCCCATCCCCACCGCCGTGCCCAGCATGCCGCCTTCGGCGATCGGCGCATCGAATACGCGGTGGTCACCATGCTTTTTCTGCAGCCCCTCGGTGACGCGGAACACGCCGCCGTAAAACCCGACATCCTCGCCAAAGATGACGACATCGGGGTCGCGATCCAGCATGACGTCGATTGCCGAGTTCAGCGCCTGCACCATACTCATCGCCGACATGGCTCAGACCCCCAGCTCCTGCCGCTGGCGCCGCAAATGCCAGGGCATCTCCTTGAACACATCCTCGAACATCGTGCGCACGCTGAAATGCGGCCCGGTCTGCATCGTGCCGTAGCTCTCGGCTTCGCGCCCGACCTCGCGCACGTAATCGACAAGCTCGGCTTCGAGCTGGGTGTGCCGCTCGGGCGACCATTCGCCCATCCGGATCAGATGCTTCGACAGCCGCTCGATCGGGTCGCCATAAGGCCAGGTGCGCCATTCGTCTTCCGGCCGATAGCGGGTCGGGTCGTCGCTCGTCGAATGCGGCGCGGCGCGGTAGGTGAACATCTCGATCAGGGTCGCGCCATGATTGTTGCGGGCACGCTCGGCGGCCCATTGCGTTGCCCCGCAGACGGCGAGGAAATCGTTGCCGTCGACCCGCAGCGACGCGAGACCGAAGCCGATCGCGCGCGCCGCAAAGGTTGCCGCCTCGCCGCCGGCAATCTCCTGGTGCGAGGAGATCGCCCACTGATTGTTGACGACATTCAGGATGACCGGCGCCCGGTACACCGAGGCAAAGGTCAGCGCGTGATGGAAATCGGGCTCGGCCGTCGAGCCTTCGCCGATCCAGCTCGCGGCGATGCGGTGGTCGCCCTTGATCGCCGAGGCCATCGCCCAGCCCACCGCCTGCGGGAACTGGATGCCGAGATTGCCGGCGAGCGAGAAGAACGACGCCGCGCGCGCCGAATACAAAACCGGCAATTGCCGGCCTTTGAGCCGGTCATGCGAGTTCGAGTAGCACTCGCACATCATGTCGAGGATCGGCCAGTCGCGTGCGATCAGCAGCCCCTGCTGGCGATAGGTCGCGAACAGCATGTCGTCCGGCGCCAGCGCGAAGGCCTGCCCGACGCCGATCGCCTCCTCGCCGGTGCATTTCATGTAGAACGAGATCTTGCC
>VAZF01000390.1 GCA_005888425.1 Alphaproteobacteria bacterium | reverse complement strand
GACGCCGTGGGGACAGAAAGTCTCGCCGTCCGTGATTGGGAAGAATTTGACACGCATTGTCGGGGAACAGATTTACCCGGACGGCGTGGAGATGCCGGAGCGTGGCATGGCGCCGGTATTGCAGATTGGCCGCATGTCCGTCCCCGCCGAGGTCGATGCGGAGTGGAACGCCTGGTACAGTGGGGAATATGTGCCAGGCTACCGCAAGGTGCCGGGAGTGATCTACGCTCGTCGCTATCGGGTGCTCGAGGGGACCAGCGGCTACAGCACGGTCTACGAATTTGCCAGTACGGCTGTGCCCGAAAGCCCGGAGTGGAAGGAGCAACAGCAACATTCCTCGCCCAATTCGCCGCGCATGCGGCAGGCAATGACGCATGCACCGGGTTCTGCCGGGGTGTACGTACGGGTGAATCCCTAAAGTCCAGGGTGCACTAGATGTCGATTTTGTAAGTCCTGTGCCAGCTGTGTTGCAGCCGCGTGCGCATTCCACCAGAAAGATACGGTTTCACGCAGCGAGCAAACGGTGAGGCAAAGCGCACCCAGGGCCGTCAAGTCTCATATACCGTGTTCCGCGTTCGTCACACGTTGCATTGAACAGGTGCGGTATCGAGCCAGGGCAGTGAATCACAATGTTTGATCCTGAGCACTAGGGGAGCGCGTTGAGCTTTACCATCGCGCCCGGCTTGCCTATTCCTTGTAGGTTGGGTCGATGGGTTGAGTTTACGCAGCAATGCCGGCCAGTCGAATTTGTTCGGATCGTGGCCGCGCGCGGCGCCGGCACGAGACTTGGCATAGCCCGCGCTGACCACCGCGTCGGAGAGCGGGTTGAACTCGGCGCCCGACTGCTGAAAGGCGAGTTGCACCGCGCAGGCACGCTCCATCCGGTAGGTCGCGATAAAGGCTTCGGCGATACTGCGCCCGACGATGAACAGGCCGTGATTGCGCAATACCATGATGTGCTTGTCGCCGAAATCGGCAAGGAAACGCTCGCGTTCCTCCAGGCTTCTCCCGGTGCCCTCGTAGTCGTGGTAGGCAACATCGCCGATCACCTGTAGCGCATGCTGATTGAGGGGCAAGAGTCCGCCCTTCTGCATCGACACAGCGCACCCGGCGACCGTATGAGTGTGGATCACGCAGTTGATGTCAGGGCGGGCCATATGGATCGTGCTGGGGATCGCGAAGTCACCGCTATTGACCTCGTCATCCGACGGCCCGACCTTGTTCCCATCAACATCAATCTTAACCAGCGATGACGCGGTGATCTCGTCGTACAGCATGCCGAAACGGTTGATCAGGAAATGGTTCTGCGGCCCCGGGACGCGCGCCGTGATGCGGGTATTGATCAGGTCCGACCAGCCGAACAGGTCGACAAGCCGATAGCAGGCGGCGAGATCGATCCGGGTCTGCAACTCGGTCTGAGTCATGTGGCTTCTGGGTATTGCGGTGACGGCCGTGCGACGGCCCTTTAATGAAGCACGAGCGAACCAGTACGAGCCGTAGCACCATGCAGACAGATCGGCTGGCAATCGAACTTAATTCGTCCGCCGATCCATCCAAGTCGACTCCTCACGGTGATGAAGGTCGCTTTTGGGGCAAAACCGGAAGCAGTCGACCTCCAAATGAGCTTCCGCTTCGCGCCGTAAGCAGACCTGCGTCACTAACGAAAAACTCGCGGCGAACTCCTCCTCACTCACATCGCTTTGCTCTCGACCATTCGAGGGTCGTCGAGATCGTCCTCGATCGTCTCGCTGGGAAAGGGGGTCGCGGTCATCAGCGTCACGCCCTCCGCAGAGCGAAACCGGTGCCACGTCCCTTGTGGGATGACAGTCATCATTCCCGCGCGGAGTGCGCGCGATTGCGGCCCCTCCTCTCCCGCGACGTCCAGCGTCGCCATGCCATCGAGGACATGGATCAGCTCGTCTGCAATGTGCTTTTCCCAATGACCTTTCCCCGCGAACTTCGTGGCGGTGAGGGCGCCGTCACGGTAGGACGCCAATCGAGCGGCGCTCCCCCGTCGATCGGCCATTGTCGATCGCGGTGTCCGGCCTTGGAACATCGTCAGCTTCGCGACCTCGGCGTTGAGGTCGACGATATCGGGCACTCTGCTTTCCGTTTCCCCCTCGGGCTTGCGGTCTCGTCGAGGGTCGTCAACATCGCGCTCGACATTCTCGCCGGGAAACGGCGTCAGGCCGAGATGCGTGTTGCCCTCGGAATGGCTGCGGTGCCATGCGCCCTGTGGAATGACGGCGATCATTCCGGGGCCGAGCGTAAAAGACTTGGGCGGTCCGTCGTCGCAGACGATTTCCAGGGTCGTCGACCCGTCGAGGACGTGAACCAACTCATCACCGGTGAGATGGCGTTCCCAATGGTCGGTCCCGGCGGACTTGAGCGCCAAAAGCAGCCCGTCGCGATAGGAAGCCAATCGCGCGACGCTTCCCTTTGTCTCTTCCCGTGTCGAGTGTGGGGTTCGTCGAAACATTGTCAGCGTCGCAAGTTCCGCGTCGAGATCGATGACGCTGGGCATTCCACTTGCCATTTTCTGCTCCTTTCGCCAGGCGCGGGCGCCTCTTTGAGTGGAGGCGTGTTAGGAAGGATAGCGCCACGGATTATTTGCGGTAAGCTCCATTTTTGAGGCTGAGCGGAACGTTTTCGTGGCGCCCGATTGTTGGTACGAATGATTGTGAGCCGATCCGCCATGCGCTCGGACAGTTGGAAGTGCGGAGTGCAGCCAAGCAGGTTGGCAGCAGCAAAACTTGGCGTTACGCCGCCTCCGCCTGAAAAGCTCTACATCGAGGACCGCAAGGCGGCAGTGAGCTCGATCTCATGCTGTGACTGATGAGGGATAACGACCCAGCTGCTCGTTGGGTCTGGTCTCCCATAGCTCCGGCGCGGTAATGTGTCGGCCGAGCGCAGGGAGGAAATGCATGCCCTTCGACTGCACCCCGGTTACCGAAAAGCAGGTATGCTCTGCTTCCGGCAACACTCTCGGGATCGGCATCAACTCATGGCTGGCTGAGCCGGTCAGATCCAGAGCGATCCCACCCTGGTATGTGAGCCGACGACCGGAATGCGTCGGTGCCGCTGTCGCCGTCCTCTCCCGAGCTCGCGAGCTTATCTCCGATGAGCGGAGATGGTGTAAGCGAGCATTCGCTGTCGCCTGGCTGGACATTCCGGTACATGCAGGGTCGCGTTTTGCGCGCCGCTATTGCGCGCTCGGCGCCATCAAGCGTGCTGGTCGCGAGCTGGGTTTGCCGGTTGACGATGCCAATAGGGCGCTCGAATGGCAAACGATCATCCCAGTCGCGGGCTGGAATGACGATCGGAAGCGGACCCATGCCGACGTGATCGTCGCGTTCGATGCAGCTATTGCGGCGCTCGACGCGATGCCCGTTTACTAGCTCGCCAGACGAGCAGCTCGTCCTGCTGGACGGTCAGCGCAGTATCCGCCCGAGCCGCGCCAACGCTTTATCCTGGTCGGCTCGATCCTTCTTCGGCGCCAGCATCGCGAGGCGCCGCTGGCATTCCTCTTCGCTCCCGACATAGCGGACGACACCGTCGACGGCGAGGGCATAGCGCCTCTCATCCAGGCGCCGGACGATGATATCGCGAATTTGAGTTTTCATGGTCGCAGCCCGCATGTACCGGTACGACCCCCCGCAAGGTACGCTCCTCGCAAATTTCGCGCCTAACAGCGTTTTCAGTAACTTAGCTGGGGTCGGCGCCGCTCCATGTAAAGTGGGCCGACATGGCAACGTGCCAGCCGCACGATGTAGCGATCGTTCTTGCGCGCCGGTATGCTTGGCTATGGAATTTGAGGGCCGCAATTCAAATTGATCACTCCCCGCTGAGCGCGGATGGAAAGGATGAGTATGCCCGACCCAGTGCTGAGCCGTTTCCTTGACGAATCG
>VAZF01000389.1 GCA_005888425.1 Alphaproteobacteria bacterium | reverse complement strand
TGACGAGATGTATCGGGGCCGCTTGTGCGGCTGGTGACGTGACTAGGGCGTCTCTTTCTGGCCTGGCGCGTGCGGTCAGGCCGACCCGCTATCGGGGTTGGCTTCGGGTTCGGGCGTCGCCGTCTCGTCGCGTTGGCCCTTGCGCTCCTGCTGCCGGCGCTGTTTTTCTTCTTTCTTCTGCTGCTTGAGCCGATCGCGTTCCCGCCGCTCGAAGCGGTAATTCGTCCTGAAGGCCATCTCTCACTCCTGGCAGCGCGGCGGAGCAATCCTTACCGGCTGGTTGGCGGACCACCGCGGGAACCCTGTCTGCGGAACCAGACATTGTTCGAGGTGTCCGTTTCGACGCGGGTCTTATGCTTGGCGATCCACGCCTCGGCCTCTGCCTCGGTGGCGAAGCTGCTGACGGTGGTGGGATAGGTATCGGGAATCGTGACTTCGACGCCGAAGGATCCATCCGTCCGAGGGACGACGCGGTAGCTGGCCTCAGCATGAGGATGTGTTCTAGCCATCGGTATTATATGGGGGCTCGGCGGCGAAAAGCCATTGCCGGCAGCGGGCCCGCAGCAAAAGCGGGGCCGACCGGCGCTTGCCGCCGCCCCGTCGCGGGTTCATTCTGCCGGCGCTAAATAAGCGGGACCGATAAGCGGGGAGCGCGATGGTGAGCCTACCGCAGGATGGGTTGGTGGCGGTCGTCAAGCGCGATTGCCCGACCTGCGAGTTGACCGCGCCGGTGCTCGGCGAATTGGCCCGCCGCGCCGGGCTGACCGTTTTCACACAGGACGATCCCACCTTCCCCGACACGGTGCCCGCCCCGGTGCACGACCTCGCGCTTGACATGTCGCACCGGCTGAAAATCGAGATCGTGCCGACCTTGATCCGCCTCGAAGGCGGCCGCGAGATCGCGCGGACCTATGGCTGGGACCGCGGCGAATGGGAGCGCCTCACGGGTGTCGTTGGGCTCGGCGACGGGCTGCCGGATCAGCGTCCGGGCTGTGGCGCCAAAAATGTAGAGCCGGGGGTCATCGAGCGTCTCAAGATCCGCTTCAATGAGACTGGGCTTCGCTCGCGTCGCATCGAATTGGGCGATGACGAGGACGAGCAGGAGGCGATGTTCGCGCGCGGTTGGTCGGACGGGCTGCCGCTCGTGCCGCCGAGCGAGGAGCGTGTCTTGCGCATGCTCGACGGCACCGCGCGCGACCCGCAAGAGGTCGTCGGGCTGGTGCCGCCCGCGCTCAACGCGGCAACGGTCGAGAAGATCGCGGTCAACGCCGTGATGGCCGGGTGCAAGCCGGAATATCTGCCGGTCGTGCTCGCCGCGGTCGAAGCCGTGCTCGACGAAGGCTTCGCGATGCATGGCGTGCTCGCGACGACGATGTTCGTCGGCCCCGTTGTTGTCGTGAACGGCCCGATCCGCCGCCGGATCGGCATGAACGCGAAGGGCAACGCGCTTGGGCAAGGCAACCGCGCCAATCTGGCGATCGGCCGCGCGCTCCAGCTCGTCATCCGCAACATCGGTGAGGGCCGGCCACAGGAGGTCGACCGCGCCACCTTGGGCAATCCCGGCAAGCTCGGCTATTGCTTTGCTGAGGATGAGGAGGGCTCGTGCTGGGAGCCATTATCGGCTGAGCGCGGCGTGAAGCCCGGCGTCTCGGCCGTCACCGTGTTCGCGGGCTTTGGCTTGCAGGGAGTCGTCGATCAGAAATCGCGCACGCCGGAGAGCTTGGCGCGCAGCATGGCCGAGTCGCTGAAGGCGATCCACAGCGTCAAGCTGGCGCCGTCCTGCGACGCGCTCCTCGTCGTCTGCCCCGAGCACGAACGCACGTTCCGTGAGGCCGGCTGGTCGAAGGCGCGTCTCTACGAGGAGCTCTACAAGCTTTGCGAGATTCCGGGTGAGGAATTGATCGCTGGCGCGAAGGGTATCGCCGAGGGCGGCCCGCCGTCGCTCGCCGGCAAGATCGTCAACAAATTCCGCCCGGGCGGGCTGATGATCGTCCGCGCCGGCGGCAATGCCGGCATGTTCTCCGGCATCATCGGCGGCTGGTCCGCCGGCGGGCCGCGCGGCAGCATTCCGGTCACGAAGGAAGTGCGCCCCTAACCGATGCGCCGCCGCGCGCTCTTAGCGCCCGGCGCGCTCGTAGCGGCTTCGAGATGATGGCCATGACAGCACCTTTGCGCGCCCGCGCCAGCACCTTCCTTATTGCGTTTCCGATCATCGCGCTTGCCGCGCTATTTCCGGCGCAGGCCGAAGCGCGAGCCGAGGCGACGTCCGCGCCGACCGTTGCGGCGGAGGCAGCGACAGCTCGGGGCGCGGCTGCCGCGGATCGCGGCGATTTCGCAGAAGCGTTGCGCTGGTATCGGATCGCGGCCGAGAAAGGTTCTGCCGAAGCGCAGTTCGAAATCGGCGTGCTGTACGACACAGGGCAAGGCGTCGCGCAGGATGCTGCCGAGGCGATGCGCTGGTACCAGAGGGCCGCCGATCAGGGCTTTGCCCCGGCGCAGGTCAATATCGGCGCGTCGTACGAGGCCGGGGAAGGCGTTCCGCAGGATTATGGCGAAGCGATGCGCTGGCTGAGGAAAGCGGCGGATCAAGGCTACGCCCTCGGCCAGCACAATATCGGCGCACTGTACGAGAACGGCCATGGCGTCGCGCAGGACAATGCCGAGGCGATGCGCTGGTATCGCATGGCGGCCGACCAAGGTCTCGATCGTGCGCAATACCAAGTCGGCGTTCTCTATGAATACGGGCGCGGCGTCAGGCAGAACTTCACGAAGGCGATGCGCTGGTATCGCAGGGCGGCGGCGCAGGGGCTCGCATCGGCGCAGACCAATATCGGCTATCTCTACGGTGCCGGGCTCGGTGTGCCGAAGGATAACGCCGAGGCGATGCGCTGGTATCGCATGGGGGCTGCCCAGGGAGACGCGCTCGCCCAATTCGACATCGGCGTCATGTACGAAAAAGGCCGCAGCGTCAGGCAGAATTATGAGAAGGCCGTGCGCTGGTATCGCAGAGCCGCGAACCAAGGCTTGGCGCGAGCGCAGCTGAATCTCGGCGTCATGTGTGAAAACGGCTGGGGCCTCGCTCAGGACTATGCCGAAGCGATGCGCTGGTATCGCAAGGCCGCCGAGCAGGACCTCCCGATTGCCGAGCGGGCGATCGGTGCGCTCTATGTGAACGGGCTCGGGGTACCGCAAGACTTGGCGGAAGCGCGGAAATGGCTGGAGAAGGCGGCAGCGGGCGGCGACGACGTCGCGGCGCAATGGCTCAAGGAGAATTAAGCCGAAGCATCCCCGGCTCGTCCGCCTGATGCGGCGCCGCTTGACCCGGGCTTGCGCGGCGCGCAACCTTTGTCATGGCACCAGCAGAGGAGGTGCAAATGACAGTGCTTCTCGACCCGACAGCGGAACGAAGTCCGACGATAAGGCCGCGGCTGCCGCGGCCCGACAAACTCGACGGGCTGACGATCGGTATTCTCGATATCGCGAAGGCGCGGGGTGACGTATTCCTCGATCGCCTCGACGAGCGGTTGAAGGAGCTCGGCATCGCGGTGAAGCGCTACCGGAAGCCGACCAACACGAGGCCCGCTCCCCTGCCGCTGCAGCAGCAGATCGCGGGCGAAGTCAATCTCGTCATCGAAGGCCTCAGCGACTGAGGCTCGTGCATATCGTGCTGTACGCATGACATGGCGAACCTTGAGGAGCGTGGCATTCCGACGGTCGGCGTCGCGACGACCGAGTTTATTCAAGGAGCGGAGGCGCAGGCGAAATCGCTCGGCACCGATCCCGCTCTGATCTTCATCCCGCATCCGGTGCAGGACCGCACCGACGACGAGCTGCGCCGGCTCGCCGACGAGCATTTCGACGCGATCATGAAGTTGTTGGTGAAGTGAGAATTTAAGTCCCTCACCTGCCCTCGGCTCCGCCTCGGACTCCCTCTCCCCGCCTGCGGGGAGAGGGTTGGGGTGAGGGGCGGCTCAAATTACGTCCGCAAGTATCCCTCGATCTCCGACTCGGCGTAGCTCATCGCGTCCTCGACCGAGCGGCCTTGATGCGTGTGCATCGCGATCATCTTGATCAGCAGCGCCTGCGCGTACATCTGGGTCCCGATCTTCAACGGCGCCGGATGGCCCGACAAGAACGGGATCGCGTCATCGCGCGACGGATAGTTGTAGTTGGTGCCCTTGGGCGGGCCTTCCTCTTCCCAGATCTTGAAGTCCATGAAGCTGGCGAAGGGCGGCACGTCGAAGCCGACGCTCGCGGTGACCAGCTTTTCCTGGATCTCGCGCTGCGAGATGTGGGCGAGCAGCGCTTTCGCTGCCGGGATGTTCTTCGAGAAATTCCAGATGCCCCAGAAGTAAGGGTTGGACGGATCGTAGCGGCCGTTCGGCCCCTTCGGCGAATGGAACGCCCACAATTGCTCGGCGACCTTCGGCGCGTCGCGCTTGGCGACGGCATAGGCGCTCGGCGGGTTCATGATCAGCGCCGAATAACCGGAGATCAGCGCCTTGTTGTTCGAAGCATTGTCATAGGCGTAGACCTCTTCGGGCAGGTGCTTCGACAGCCGTTTGAACCAGTCGAGCACCTGTCGGGTGGCGTCCGTCCTGACCGTGACGTCGCCCTTCTCGTTGACCAGGAATGCGCCGTAGGCGGCGAACACCGAGCCGGCCATGTTGAGCGCGTCGGTGCAGGTGCTGAGCCCGAGCGCGAACGGATGCCCGTTCTTGTTGCAGGCCTCCGCCGCCTTCAAAAAGGTGTCCCAGGTCCAATTGTCCTGCAGCTCCTTGTCGGGCGCGCCCATTCCCGGTGCCGGATACATCTTCTGAATGTCGATGCCGGCGTATTGCTTCATCAAGTCGATGCGGGCGACGGGTGGCAGCTCGCCACTCGCGTAGGAGCTCGGCACCGCAAGCCATTTGCCGTCGATTTTGCCGCAATACTCGGATGCCGTGGCCACCTTGCCGTATTTCTGGATCAGCGGCTCGACAATGTCGTCGACCGGCACGAAGCGCTGCTTCTGCGCCTCGACGTACCAGGTGCGCAGCCCCATGATATCATGACCGGCACCCGCCTGCCCCTCGGCCATCAGGGTCAGCAA
>VAZF01000388.1 GCA_005888425.1 Alphaproteobacteria bacterium | reverse complement strand
CCGATCTATGAGGGGCACCGCCCGGCCGCCGATGCCGCCTGCGTCGCGCTCGCGCGCGCCGCCGGCGCGGTTGCGCTCGGCAAGACCGTCACGACCGAATTCGCCTGCTTCACCGCCGGCAAAACCGCAAACCCGCATAACCCGGCGCACACCCCCGGCGGCTCGTCGAGCGGCTCGGCGGCGGCGGTCGCGGACGGCATGGTCCCGCTCGCGTTCGGCAGCCAGACCGCCGGCTCGACGATCCGCCCGGCAGCCTATTGCGGCTGCATCGGCTACAAGCCGAGCTTTGGCATGATCCAGCGCGCGGGGGTCAAGGCCTTGGCGGACAGCCTTGATACGATCGGCGTGATGGCCCGCACCGTCGATGATATCGCCTATTTTACCGGCGTCATCGCTGGCCGCCCGGCATTGCGCGATGTGAAAATGCCGGCCGCGCCACCGCGCTTTGGCCTTTACCGCACGCCGATGTGGGGCGAGGCCGAGCCGAGCACGATCGCCGCCCTCGACCGGGCGCGCACCGCGCTTGAAAAGGCCGGCGCGTGGATCGCCGAAATCGTCGTGCCCCCCGAACACCAGACCCTCAGTGCCGCGCAGGAGACGGTCATGGGCTTCGAGCTGGTGCGGGCGCTCGCCGATGAACGGCTGAACCACAGCGCTCAGCTGTCGCCGCGCCTCGCGCAATTGCTCGATCAAGGCATGACGGTCGGCGCCGATGCTTACGACGCGGCGCTCGCCGAGACCGCGTCGGCCCGCGTCCGCCTCGACGGCTTCTTCGGGCCGTGCGATGCCCTGCTGGTCCCGGCCGCGCCCGGTGCGGCGCCGTCGGGGCTGGGCTATACTGGTGACCCCGTCTTCAACCGCATGTGGACCCTGCTCGGCACCCCCTGCCTGACGCTCCCCGCTATCTGGGGCGACAGCGGTCTGCCGACCGGGGTGCAGCTCGTCGCGCGGATCGGCGCCGATGCCCGCCTGATGGCCGCCGGCCTTTTCCTCGAACGCGCCTTGGCCGAGACAGCATGAGCCTCCGCGCCGCCCTTCTGCTGATCGCGGCGGCGGCCCTGGGCGGCTGCGGCTCTCTCGGCCCCTATGCGACCTTGCCGCAGACGGCCGCGCCCGGCCAGCCCGCCGGGCAGCGGGTCGGGATCTGCTATAACACCCTTCGCAGCAGCCCGGCCCAGGTCCAGGCTGAGGCGCAGCGCGAATGCCCCGCCGATACCGCGGCTCAGCCGGTCGATAGCGACTGGTACATGCAGTATTGCCCGCTGCTGCTGCCGGCCCGCGCCAGCTTTGTCTGCGTCGCGAAGAAGTGAGGCGGAGGGGCCCGGCGCGACACACCGCCCGATGGCGATAGCCCCTCGATATGTTATCGTTCAGGTTCCCTTGGCGGCGGCCTGACAATGGATTTCGACGATTTCTTCAAAGCGCGGATAGACGCGCTCCACGCCGAGGGGCGCTACCGCGTTTTCGCCGATCTCGAACGGCGCTGCGGCTCCTTCCCGCGCGCTTACGATCATCGGATCGGCGCCGAGGTCACCGTCTGGTGCTCGAACGACTATCTCGGAATGGGTCAGCATCCCCTGGTGCTGGCGGCGATGGCGGAGGAGCTTCGCGGCTCCGGCGCCGGGGCGGGGGGCACCCGCAACATCTCCGGCACCAGCCACGCGCATGTTTTGCTCGAACGCGAACTTGCCGCGCTGCACGGATCCGAGGCGGCGCTGGTGTTCACTTCGGGCTTCGTTGCGAATGAGGCGGCATTGTCGACGCTGGCCGCCAGCATGCCCGGCATGGTCGTCCTGTCCGATCAGATGAACCATGCCTCGATGATCGCCGGCATCCGCCACAGCGGCGCCGAGAAGCTCATATTCCGCCATAACGATCCCGATGATCTGGCCCGCCTGCTCGCGAGCCTGCCGGCCGCGCGGCCAAAGCTCGTCTGCTTCGAGTCTGTCTATTCGATGGACGGCGACATCGCCCCGATCGCCGAGCTATGCGACGTCGCAGAGCGCTTCGGCGCGATGACCTATCTCGACGAGGTGCACGCCGTCGGTCTTTATGGCCCACACGGCGGCGGCATCGCCGAGCGGGACGGCGTCGCGCACCGCCTGACTGTGATCCAGGGGACGCTTGCCAAGGCGTTCGGCGTGATGGGCGGCTATGTCGCGGGCTCCGCCCTGATGTGCGATTTTCTGCGCGGCCACGCGCCCGGCTTCATTTTCACCAGCGCGATGCCGCCGCTATTGGCCGCCGGCGCGCGTGCGGCCGTGCGCCATCTGCGCGAGAGCCAAACCGAGCGGGCAGCGCATCAGGAGCGGGTCGCGACCGTCAAGCGGCGCCTTGCCGAGGCCGGGCTGCCGGTCAAGGCAAACCAAAGCCATATCGTACCGGTCATGATCGGCGATGCCGCCCATTGCCGGCTTGCGTCTGACCTGCTGTTGCGTGAGCACCAGATCTACGTCCAGCCGATCAACTACCCGACCGTGCCGCGCGGCACCGAGCGGTTGCGCCTGACGCCGACGCCGCTTCACAGCGACGCCGATATCGGCCATCTGGTCGAGGCGCTTGCCCAGATCTGGCAGCAACTCGACCTGTGCAAAGTCGCCTGAGCGCTGCCTTTACGTCGCACCCTGATCCTGTTCCGCCGTTTCTGGTCGCGGCTCGCGCCGACGACGCGGGCGGCCGTGTGGATGCTGATCGGCGGCTTTTGCGCCGTCATGATGAATGTGCTGATCCGGTTTGCGGCATACCGGCTGCATCCGTTCGAGGTGACGTTCTTCCGCTGCCTGTTCAGCCTGTTTGTGATGCTGCCGTTCATCATTCGGGCCGGCCCAAGCATCCTCGCAACGCCCAAGGTCGGCTTCTACACGTTGCGCGCCGTGGTCGGTCTCATCTCGATGCTGAGCTGGTTTTACGGCATCACGATCGTGCCGCTGGCGACGGCGACCGCGGTCAATTTCACCGCGCCGCTCTTTGCGACAATGGCCGCGGCATTGATCCTGCACGAGGATGTCCGGCTGCGCCGTTGGATAGCTGTCGTGGTCGGCTTTGTCGGCGTCCTTGTCATCATGCGCCCGGGCCGCGAGTCGCTCGACGCGATGCTGCTCTTGATCCTGCTCTCGGCAGCCAGTTCGGCGATGAACAACATCACGGTCAAATATCTCGTGCGCACCGAACGCCCGAACACGATTGTCGCGCTGTTCTCGGTCTATCTGACGCCGCTGTCGCTGATCCCGGCGCTTTTTGTCTGGGAGTGGCCCGATCTGAAGAGCCTCGGCGCGCTGGTCGGTCTCGGCGTCATCGGCACCTTGGCGCATCTCTCGGTGGCGCGCGCCTATCTGGCGGCCGATGCGAGCGCCTGCGCGCCCTATGAATTCGTGCGGCTGCCTTATGCAGCGCTGATCGGCTATCTGTTGTGCGGCGAGGTCAGCGACGGCTGGACCTGGGTCGGGGCCGCGATCATCGCCGGCGCGGCGATCTATGTCGCGCATCGCGAGGCCAGGCTGGCGCGTATC
>VAZF01000387.1 GCA_005888425.1 Alphaproteobacteria bacterium | reverse complement strand
CGCCAGACCGCCGGCGGAGGGCCGGCAACTCGAGTTCGCGCTTCAACAGGAGGTCAATCGTGCCCAAGCAGCTCTTCAGAAATGCTGCGCTGACAACCGCATGCCTGCTGATGACAACCGGAGCGGGGTGGGCGCAGCAGAGCTACTCTTCCCGTGTCGCGGCGGCGCCGTACACATCCTATCAATCCCAGCCGGCCTCGCCGGTAATCGGCAAGTACACCTCCGAAGCCTTCTATCCGAGCCCCCTCGTTATCAACGTCACCGGCATGGATCAATACGGCAACCTGTCCGGCTCGATCTGGGGGATGTCGACCAAGCCGCAGAACGGTTGGGA
>VAZF01000386.1 GCA_005888425.1 Alphaproteobacteria bacterium | reverse complement strand
GCTGAACGTGAGCGGCATGGAATTGCGCGGTCAGTTCGAGGCGAAGGACGAACATCGCGACGTGACATTCCTGAAAGCCTCCAGCGTCGCGGCGCGCTAGCCTACTCTAGCGGGGCCGGTTCAGCCCGCGCGCAAACCGGAGGATGCGCTCCGCGGCATCGCGGAGCCGCGCCTCCGGGGCGCTGAGTGCGATGCGCAGGTGACCCGCCGCGCTCGGGCCGAAGCCGTCGCAGGGCAGCACCGCGACGCGCTCGCTGTCGAGCAGCCGGCGCGCGAAATCCGCGGCGGCGAGCCCGGTGCCGCGCACATCGAGCAAGACGAACATGCCGCCTTCCGGCGCGATCACGCGGCAGCCCGGCGCGTCGGCAAGAAGATCCGACATCAGCGCTGCGCGCCGGCGGTAATCCTCGCGCAGCGCCGCGACCTCGGGCAGCTCGTCACGCAATGCGGCGAGGGCGCCATACTGTATAAACGCCGGGCTGCCATAGGTCAGGCAGAGCAGCAAATTCGCCAGATGCCGAATCAATTCTGGCGGCCCGACGACCCAGCCGAGGCGGAACGCGGGCAGCGCATGCGATTTCGACAGGCTCGACACGACGACAGTGCGCTCGGCCATGCCGGAGAGCGACCAAGCGCTGGTATGCGGGCGGGCAAAGGCGAGATCCTCGTAGACCTCGTCCGACAGCAGCCAGAGATCGTGCGCGCGGCACAGCGCGGCAACCGCCTCGACCTCCGCGCGGGTAAAGACCGCGCCCGTCGGATTGTGCGGGCTGTTGATCCACAACACCCGGGTCTGCGGCGTGATCGCGCGGGTAAGCGCGTCGAGATCGGGATGGAAGCCGCGTTCAGGGCCCAGGGGAAACGTGACCATTCGCGCGCCGCTGGCGCCGATGACGCCCTCGTAAGTGGCATAAATCGGCTCGCCGACGATGATCTCGTCACCCGGCCCGGCGAGGCATTGCATCGCACTGTAGAGGCCGCCTTGGGCGCCCGGCACGACCGCGATGTTGTCGGCTGCGCAAGGCTGCCCGCTGCGCCGCGCCACCCTCGCCGCGATCGCTTCCCGCAATGCCGGATAGCCGATCGTCGGCGAATATCCGGTGCGGCCATCGCGCACGGCGCCGATCATCGCCTCGATCGCTACGGCCGGCGGCTCCTGGTCGGGATCGCCGACCGTCAAAAAGATGACGTCCTCGCCCGCCTGCTGACGCCGCCGTGCCTCGACATGGACGTCCCAGGCAGCGGAGCCTCGGCCGGCAACGCGCCCGACGAGCGGCGAAAAACGCATCGCGCTGCCTCCGTTAATACCCGGCGGCGGCGCCGGCCGGCCGCCGCGGGTCGTTGACGCCAAAGAGACGCCGGTCCGGGCCGATCGCAATCAACTCGACCGCCCCCCAAGGGGGCTGCTCGGTGAGCTTGTGGCCGCGCTCCGCCAAACCCGCCAGCACGTCCGGCGAAAAGCCGCCACGCTCGTAATAGAGCGTGTCTGGCAACCATTGATGGTGAAAGCGGGGCATCGCGACAGCCTGGTCCGGAGCCAATCCGAAATCGACGATATTGGTTAAGGTTTCAAGAACAGCCGTCGTGATGCGCGGCCCGCCGGGGCTGCCGAGCACGAGCACCGGACGGCCATCCCGCTCGACGATCGTCGGCGTCATCGAGGAGAGCGGCCGCTTTCCCGGCGCGATCGCATTGGCCGTGCCCTGCACGAGGCCGAACAGGTTCGGCGCTCCGGGCTTTACGGCGAAATCGTCCATCTCGTTGTTCAAGAGAAAGCCGGTGCCGGGCGCCACGATGGCAGCGCCGAAATTGCCGTTCAGCGTGTAGGTCACCGCGACCGCATTGCCCTCCCCATCGGTGACCGAATAATGCGTTGTCTCGGCGCGCTCATGCGGCGCTACGCCCGGCCCGAGCGCGGCCGAGGCGGTGGCCTTGTCGGGATCGATCGCGGCGCGGATCGCGGCGGCGTGCTGTTGCGACAGCAAGCGGTCGAGCGGGTTGGTTACGAAAGCCGGGTCGCCGAGGAGGCTGTTGCGGTCGACATAAGCGTGCCGCATCGTCTCGGCCATCAGATGGATCGTTTGCGCCGACGCCGCTCCGGACGCGCCGAGATCCCAGCCCGCCAGCACATTCAGCATCTCGCACAGGATCGTGCCGCCGGCGCTCGGCGGCGGCGCCGACAGGATCACGTAACCGCGATAGGTACAGCGGATCGGCGGCATCTCGGTCGCGGTGTAGGCCGCGAAATCCTCCTTTGTGAAGATGCCGCCCTGCGCCGCCGAGGCGGTGGCGACGGCAGCGGCGATCGGGCCGCGGTAGAAGGCGTCGGGCCCACCCTCGGCGATCAGCGCCAGTGTTTTCGCGAGATCGGGTTGCACGAGGCGGTCGCCGGCGGGGTGAGGGCCGCCGTCCGGGCGCAGAAAGATGCGCGCCGCCTCCGGGTCCTTGCCGAGCCGTTCGGCGCGGGCTGCGATGATCGCCGCGTCCGCCTCGCCGAGCGCAAAACCGTCGCGCGCCAACGCGATCGCCGGCGCCATGACGGCGGCGCGGCCGAGCTTTCCGTAACGGGTCAGCGCATTGTCGAGACCCATCACCGTGCCGGGCACGCCGGCCGCGAGATAGCCATAGAGGCTGCGCTCGCGGACGGGATTGCCGGCCGGGTCGAGAAACATGCCGGCGGTCGCGGCGCGCGGCGCGGTCTCGCGAAAATCGATGACGGTGTCATGCCCGTCGGCGGTGTGGATCAGCATAAAGCCGCCGCCGCCGATATTGCCGCAGCACGGATCGACAACGGCGAGCGCGTAGCCGACCGCAACCGCGGCATCAATGGCATTGCCGCCGGCGCGCAGGATTTGCAGCCCCACTTCGCTCGCCTCATGCTGCGCCGTGGCGACCATGCCGCGCTCGCCTTCGGCCGTCGCCGCGGGCGCCGCGATTCCCGGCGCCGCTGACCGGAGAAGAAGCAGGAGGACAAAGCACAAGAGACGCGCGTCGAAGTGCGCATATAACCGTCGTCCCGACGAAAGCCGGGACCCACCCGTCAGCCGCTCGTCGCTCGGAAAAGCGGGTGCCGGCTTTCCCCACGGATCAAGTCCGTGGGCTGAAGGCCCACGGGACGACGGTTTAGAGCAAGCCGAAATGAGCCGGTTCAGCGGCATGCCCTATCGAAAATACGGAAAAGCGCTCGCTGCTCACGCCATTGCGGGTTCGCGCACCTTGGCGCCTTGAAAGGCGGGCATGACTTCGGTCCCGAAGCGCTCCAGCTGTTCGAGACAAACCGATTTCGGCACGCCGACCGAGAAGCTGACCGAGACGCGGTCCAGCCCGGGATAGCGTTTTTCGAGCGCCTTGAGATGTTCGATGATCTGTTCCGGCGAGCCGCACAAGACGCCCCCTGCGTTGATTGCGTCCTCGATGCGCGGCAGCTTCGCGGTCGGGGCGCGCTTCGGGTCGCGCATGATCTCGATCTGCTCGTCGGTGAGCGCCCGCACGAG
>VAZF01000385.1 GCA_005888425.1 Alphaproteobacteria bacterium | reverse complement strand
GCCCGCCGGTGCCGGAATCGCGCGCAACGTCGCGGCCCTCGCTCTCCGCCCAGACAAAACGGCCGGCCTGGATCGTCAAGGCGCTGCGCAACAATGACAGGCTCAGATACTGGCCCTCGCCGCTCCTCTCGCGATGAAACAGGGCGGCCGCGACGCCATAGGCGAGGAGCGCCGAGGTGAAATAATCCAGCACCGAGCCGAGCACGAGTTGCGGCTTGTCGGGCCCGCCGCCCTGGAACACCGCCATGCCGGTGAGGCACTGCAGCACCTGGTCGAAGCCACCCTTCTCGCTGAGCGGCCCCTCGTCGCCATAACCGGTCAGCCCGGCATAAACGAGGCGCGCGTTGATCTTCTTGAGGCGCGGGTAGTCGATGCCGAGCCGCGCCGGCACCGACGGACGGAAATTCTCGACCAGCACATCGGCGCTCTCGATCATGCGATGCAATACCGCGAGCCCTTCCGGCTGCTTCAGGTCTAGGACGACCGCGCGCTTACCGCGATTGGTGCCGAGAAAGAAGCGAGCCTCACCCGGCAGGCTGGAGGGGAATTGGCGGAGCATATCGCCCTGCGGCGACTCGATCTTGATGACGTCGGCGCCGAGATCGGCGAGCAAGGTGCAGCCATAGGGACCGGCGAGGTAGCTGCAGAGATCGAGCACCGTGACGCCGCTGAGCGGTCCGGCGGGTTGTCTTGTCATGCCCGGGGCTCCTGCTCTCGGATCGCAGCGATTTTCTCCAGGAGGCGCTGCGCGCGATAGACAATCGGATAATCGATGAATTTACCGTCGAGCTGGATCGAGGCAACACCCTCCGCTTCGGCTTTTTCGAACGCGGCGACCACGCGCTCGGCGAAAGCGACCTCGTCTTCGCTCGGTGTGAAGACGCGGTTGACGATTTCGACCTGGTTCGGATGGATGCACATCTTCCCCCGGAAGCCATAGGCCAGCGCCGCGCGCGTCGACGCTTCAAGCCCTTCGGGGTTTTGCAGATCGACCCAGACCGTGTCGAGCGGCGCCTCTAGACCGGCGGCGCGCGAAGCGGTGACGATCTTGGCGCGGGCGAAGGACAGCTCGGCCTCGTCGCGTTTCCACTGCATGTTGACGTCGAGCGTGAAATCGCCGGCGCCGAACGCGATGCGCTTGACCCGAGTGGCGGTGGCGAGGATCGCGTCGAGATGCGTCAGGCCGCGGGCCGTCTCAATGATCGGGATCAGATCGATCGCGCCTTCGGGAAGGCCGCGCTCGCGCTCGACCTGCTGCAATACCCAATCGATCGTCGTGAGCGTCGCCGGGCTCTCCACCTTGGGCAGGATAATGCCGTCGAGCCCGCGGCGCGCGACCGCGACGAGATCGCCATAGCAGAACGCGGTATCGGTGGCGTTGACGCGGACATACAGGAGTCCGGTGCGCGGTTGCCGGAGTGCTGCCGTGATCGCATCGCGGGTCGCCACCTTCTCGGCCGTCGCGACCGCATCTTCAAGGTCGAGAATGACGGCGTCGGCGTCGAGGGTCACCGCCTTTTCGACACGGCGCGGGTGATTGCCCGGGGCGAACAGAAAACTGCGGAGCAGGGGAATAGGTTTCTCCATAACTTCAATCCGAGATGCCGCATAGCGGCGAGGCCGGAAGCCATATTCCAGCCGGCTGTGTTGATGGATCCCGGCCTTCGCCGGGATGACCGCTTCGCGGTCAACTCAGCGCCACCTCGAAGCCGCGCTTTGTGCCCGGGCGCGCCATCATCGCCTCGTACCAGCGCTTGACGTTGGGGTAATCGTTCAGGCTGACCTGATGACGCTCGTGCCGCCAAGCCCAGCCGAGGATCGCGAAATCGGCGATCGAGACATCGTTGCGGGCGGCGTATTGCGCCTCGCCGAGGCGCTTGTCGAAGACGCCGTAGAGCCGATGCGTCTCCTTCGTGTAGCGGTCAAGTCCGTAGCGGCGGTCCTCTTCCTTCTCGACCTGCAGGAAATGGTGCACCTGGCCGGGGATCGGACCGAAGCCGCCCATCTGCCACATCAGCCATTCGAGCACCGGCACCTGGCGGCGCATGTCGCCCTTGGGCCAGAACTTGCCGGTCTTCTCGCCGAGATAGATCAGAATGGCGCCGGACTCGAAGATGCTGATCGGCTTGCCGCCCGGCCCTTCGCTGTCGATGATCGCCGGGATCTTGTTGTTCGGGCTGATCTTGAGGAACGCCTCGCCGAACTGCTCGCCTTTCGAGATGTTGACCGGCTTCACAGTGTACGGGAGGCCCATCTCTTCGAGCGCGACCGAGATCTTGCGGCCGTTGGGGGTATTCCAGGTCCACAATTCGATGCTCATCGGCGATGGTCTCCTATTCGCAACCGGGGCAGATGGCCGGCAGCATTACCGCGATGGCCCGCAGTCGCAAGCCGCAATAGACTGGCCGGGGACGAACCGAACGGACGAGCGGGCATGGGCTGGCAGCCGGAATTGGACGAGCTGCGCGAACGCGAGCGGCAGGTGCGCGAGCTTGGCGGGCCCGAGCGGGTCAAGCGGCAGCACGACGCCGGCAAGCTGACCGTGCGCGAGCGCATCGCCGGATTGATCGATCGTGCCAGCTTTCACGAGATCGGCGCGATCGCCGGCAAGGCCCGGTACGACGAGCACGGGAACCTCGTCGAGCTGACGCCGTCGAACAATGTGTTTGGCCGGGCGACGATCGACGGCCGCCCGGTTGTCGTCGCGGGCGACGATTTCACGGTGCGCGGCGGGTCGGCCGATGCGGCGATCCGCGAGAAGGCGCTGATGCCGGAGCAGATGGCGCATGATCTGCGCCTGCCGATCATCCGCATTATCGAGGGCTCGGGCGGCGGCGGTTCGGTCAAGACGATCGAGACAACCGGGCGCGCCAACCTGCCGGGGCGGGTCGGTTCGAACCTCCCCTACTATTACACGACCGCCAATCTCGGGCGGGTTCCGGTCGTGGCGTTGGGACTCGGCTCGGTTGCCGGGCTCGGCGCGGCGCGAATGGCGGCCAGCCATTATTCGGTCATGACCAAGGAGACCTCGGCGCTGTTTGTCGCCGGCCCGCCGGTCGTCAACGCGCTGATCAACGACCGCGCGAAACATCTCGACCGGTTTGAGCTCGGCGGCTGGGAAATCCAGACGCGGTGCGGCGCGGTCGATCACGCCGCAGACAGCGAGGAAGAGGCGTTCGAGTGCACCCGGCGCTTCCTCTCCTATCTGCCCTCATCGGTGTTCGAGGTCGCACCGTGCGGACCGCGCACCGATGATCCGGACCGGCGCGAGGAATTTTTGTTCGAGGCGATCCCGCGCGACAAGCGCAAGGTCTACAAGATGCGGCCGATCATCGATGCGCTCGTCGACAAGGGCTCATTCTTCGAGATGGGCCGCATGTTCGGGCGGCCGATCATCACCGGTTTCGCGCGCGTCGACGGACTGCCGGTCGCGCTGATGGCAAGCGACCCGTTCTTCTACGGCGGCGCCTGGACTGCCGACGCCTGCGACAAGATCATTCGGTTTGTCGATCTCGCCGAATCCTTTCACTTGCCGATCGTCTATCTATGCGACTGCCCCGGCTTTCATGTCGGCATTGAAGCCGAGAAGGCGGCGACGATCCGAAAGGGCGTGCGCGCGATGGCGGCGGTCAACCAATCGACCGTGCCGTGGTGCACCTTTCTCGTGCGCAACGTGTTTGGCGTTGCCGGCGCGGTGAACCAGCCCTCCGGCCGCTTCTCGATCCGCTATGCCTGG
>VAZF01000384.1 GCA_005888425.1 Alphaproteobacteria bacterium | reverse complement strand
GCCGGCGGCGATCGCCGCTTGCGGCAGGAACGCTTTGCCGATCAGGCACAGCGCCGCGGCGCCAAGCGCGAAACGAGAGACGCCAAGGTAGTTTTCGTTGTGGTGCATCGATTGCCTCTTCGCGGGTGGGTTGGGCTCCAACCGCAATTTGGCCGCCGGCCGTGACTCGCCGATGTCGGGTAGGTGACCGTTCGATGACTCGCGGCGCGGGGCACCGCTCAGCCAACCCTCGTCGCGCGAGACTTCGCGTCGCTAATTATTGGCCGCGTCCGGCGCGGCCGCCAGCTGCTATTCGGCGGCCATGGCACGGAGCTGCGTGGTCGCCGCGCGGTCGACCGAGCCATCGGCGGCAAGCGCGACGCGGTAGTCGCGCTCGGCGGTCTCGCGCGAAATGATGCCGTCGGCGACATCGCTCGCGACCTGGTCGGCATCGCGCGTCGCCGGGTCGCCGAACCCGCCGCCCCCGGGCAGTTCGAGCCGGATGAAATCGCCGCCCGTCACGGTCTGCCGGCCCTTTGAGCGGATCGGCTTGCCGGAGACGAGGCCGACCCGACCCGGCGCACCCAATCCGCCGCCATCGCGGCCGCGCGCCGGGTTATTGATGCGCTCGAAATTGCACAACAGCGCGACCGGCATCCCGTCGGCGCCGCCCAATTCGATGACCTGACCGAGCCCGCCGCGATAACGCCCGGCGCCGCCCGAGCCCTCGCGGAATTCGCGGCGGCGGAACATAACCGGCGCGATCGACTCGGTCGCCTCGACCGGGATCGTGCGCACGCCGGACGGAAAGGCGGTGACGTCGAGTCCGTCCTTCCCGGGCCGCGCGCCGGTGCCGCCGCAATGAAAGATGACCGTGCTGAACGGCGCGACATCGCCGTGCTCTCCGGCGCCGAATTCATCGAGCACATCGGCGCCGCCATAGATCTGCGGGTTCCACAGCGAGGAGGCGCCCTCGGCGGGCACGCCGCCCGGCATGACTTGATGCAGGCAACCAAACACGACATCGGGCAGCATGTGGCCGACCGTGTGACGCGCCGCGACGGCGCGCGGCCGTTTCACATTGAGGAGACACCCCTCGGGCGCGCTGGCGGTGATCGGTGCGAGCGAACCGGCGTTGTTCGGCACTTCCGGCGCGACGAGGCATTTGACGCCGAAAGCGGTGTAGGCGAGCGTGTAATTCATCACGACATTGATGCCGAAAGCGCTCGCCGGCGAGGTGCCGGTGTAATCGACATGGATGCCGTCGGGCCCGATCGTCATCTCGCCCACGAGCGTCAAGGGCCGGTCGTACCCGTCCATGCTCACGCTGTTCTTGTATTTGCCCGGCCGCAATGTGCCGATCGCCTCGATCGTCGCCGCGCGCGAGGTCTCGATGATGTGCTCGCCCAGCCGATCTAGATTGGCGAGGCCGAATTCTTCCATCATCTCGACAAGCCGGCGGCTGCCTTCGTCATTGCAGGCGGCAAGCGCGTAAACGTCGCCTTCGACCTGGAGCGGCTCGCGCACATTGGCGCGCAGGATGCGCAGCAGATCCTCGTTCATCCGGCCCTCCCGGGCCAGCGGCATCAGCGGGATCGACAGCCCCTCCTCAAACACCTGCCGCCCATCCGGTCCCATGCCGAGGCCGCCGATATCGACGACGTGGACCGTGCTGGCAAAGAGCCCGACCGGCTCGCCGCGCAAAAAGGTCGGGCTGACGACCGTGAGGTCGTGCAGATGGCCGCAGGTCAGCCACGGATCGTTGGTGATGTAGTGGTCGCCGGGCTTCATCGTCGCGAGCGGAAACGCGTCGAGAAAATGCTTTACAGCCGCGGCCATCGAGTTGACGTGGCCGGGCGTGCCGGTGACCGCCTGCGCCAGCATCTTGCCGTCGCGCTCGAAGACGCCGGCCGAGAGATCGCCCGCCTCGCGCACCGGGGTCGAAAACGCCGTGCGCACGAGCGTCTGCGCCTGCTCCTCGACAACCGCGATCAGGCGCGACCACATGATCTGCAGATGAATTTGCGACAGCGCGGTGTTCGGGCGGGACAGCATTAGAAGTGATCCTCGGCTGCGGGCGCGCGGCCCGGCATCATGGCTGCATTGTATGTGTGGGGGTGCTGCCGGTGCAACGCAAGCCGCGGCGCCGTAATCGACCCCGGCTACGCCAAAGCAGTGCGAGTTTGGGGACCGGGGATTTCATGGAAGCAGAATTCTTGCGACGTTTTGCGCGGCGGATGCGCGAATTGATGCTGCGTGCCCGCACCGAGGCAGCAAGAGAGCAGCTGCGCCTCTGGGCCGAGGAGTTCGACAAACGAGCCGCCGCGGTCGATATGCAACCCGGGGACAATCGCAGTGATGGAAGGGATCGCCGTGATTGCCACAGCGGGTGAGCGCGACTCCGGCGGCGGCTTCCGAGCTGAGCCGCTTTAGAGGGGCGTGCGCCTCAATCCGAGAGCGACGGCATCTGGCGCGCGCGGGCTGACCCAGCCGATGCGCGCGCCGGCGCCCGGCGCGTGTCGCCGATGATAGGCGCCACTGCGGGGACCCGGCGCAGCGCGGCGCTGGCCGCCCAGCTCAACGCCATGGTGCCGGCGAACACGACCGAGGCTTTTACGAGCCCCGGCAGGCTCGTCGGCAGCATCGCGAATTGCAGCCACACGATAAACAGGTAGTGCACGAGGTACATGCCGTAGGCATTGTACTTGAGGCTGTCGCCGATATGCGTCCGGAACTGCGCGAAGCGCACTGAAGCTGCGAAGGCGAAACAGCAGCTGGCGAAGCAGGCGAGCACAAAACTCAGCGCGGCGGCGACGTGCCACGCAATCGGCGAACCCGCCGGATCCGCAACGATCTGTGACATCGCGGCAACCCACAGCATGAAAGATGCAATCGCCGCCGCAAGCCACGCCGCCCAACGCCGCGCCAGCGGGCCGTCGGCGGCCAAGAGACCGCGCTCGATACCGCAGGCGCCGATCGCGGCGCCGGCAAAGAAATAGAGCAGGTAATGCAGCGGCCGGCTGAGCTGCAATGAGAAGGGCCCGCGATGCGCCCAGCCGGTCGGCCCAAAGATCAGCGCCAGCGGCACATAAGCCATCGCCGAAGCGATGACGAACCCGGCCAAAAACCGCCCAGGGCGTCGGCGCGCATAGGCGGAGAGGCGCAGCACGAGGTCGCGGTGCCGGGCGAGGAGCGGATACACCGCCGCCGCGAGCACGTCCCACAACAGCAGCGGCCACAAAAACCACATCGGCCCGGACGGCCAGAACGGCAGGCCCAGCCAATGGCGCCAAAAGGCGACAATGCTAGGGTCCGTCGCGGTCTGCAGATAGGTCGGGTACTGCGCCACCGGCATCAGCAGGAACGCGACGACGAGAAACGGCACGCCGATTCGCAGCAGCCGATCGGAGAGGAATGCCCAGGCCCCCTTGCGTTGGAGGCTCGGCCAGACAAAGAGCCCCGACAACATGAAGAAGAACGACATCAGAAAGACATCGAGCCAGGCGCAGAACAGGTCAAAACCCATAAACCGCGCGGTATCGACGATCGGGAAGCTGCGCCACAGATAGGGCGGCTCGTCGAACGCAAAGGGATGCGCCGGCAGAAAGTTCAAATAGGCCAGCACCGAATGAAACGCGAGCACCAGCACGATGACGATGGCGCGCAGATTGTCGATTGCCAGACTCGCGCGGCGCGCCGGCGCGCCCGTGGCGCGCTCAAGGCTCGGCTTCATGCGGAGCATCCTGCGTTTCGGGTTGCTCTTGCCGCGAGCCGACCCGCGTCGCGCGTTCCGGCCGATGCTGCGGGCGGGTTCCGATGCGCTGCACCGCCCAGGCCGCAGCCGGCATGGGCTCGGGCTCGGCCGGCGCGGGCATCGGCTCGTCACGCGCCACCTCGCGTGGCTGCCCCATCAAGGCCGGCTGGAACAGCACCGCCGCCATCATTGTGCACAGCAATGCCAGGGCCATCAGCTCGCCCATGCTGGACGTGCCGGGATGGCGCGACAGCCACAGGCTGCCAAAGGCCGTCGCTGTCGTCATCGCGCTGAAGATAACGGCGCGCGTCAGCGTCGATTGCACGAGCGCGGTTCGGCCGCGCCGCCACGCCATGATGTAATAGATCTTGAATGCGACGCCGACGCCGAGCAGCAGCGGCAGCGCGATGATGTTCGCGAAATTGAGCGGCAGGTCGAGGACGACGCAGAGTTCGAGCGTCACCACAGCCGCGAGCAACAGTGGCACCAACGTCATCAGCACATCGGTGACGCGCCGCAATGTGATCCATAACAGCAACGCGATCGCCGCGAGCGCGAAGATGCCGGCCTCGATAAAGGCACGCACGATCGTGTTGCCGGCCTCATAGAGCATCGCCGCGGGGCCGGTCGCATCGGGCTCGACCGCGAGCACGGCCGGCACAAATTTGCGCAATACCGCGGTGTCTTCGGGATCGCCCTTTGGCAAGACCTGCACCCGCGCCCGGCCATCGGGCGCAACCCAATCGCGCTTCAATTCGGGCGGGATCGTCGCCACGGTGACCGGCTCGGGATTGAGCGCCGCCTGCAACCCGGCGAGCGAGAGTTTGAGCGGCGTGACAACCGCCGCTTCGACCCGCTGCCGCGCCGCCCGATCGGCTTGCGCCAATTGCGCCAGTAGCTCCGACAGGCGCTTCGCCGCCTCGCCGCCGGCGCCGCCAAGCGCGGCGAACTGCGACAGGGTTTGCGCGGTCGAGCGCAACGCCGCGACGTTGTCGGTGTCGCTCGGCGGCGGCTGCATCTGTTTTGGGCGCAATGCCGGCCCGATCGCCGCAGCGATCTGGCGGATGAACCCGAGCTTCTGCGGCTGTTCATCCGGGACGAAATTCGCAACGGTGCGGGTCTGCGCGACTTCCGGCAGTTCGGCGAGGCGCTTTGCGGAGGCTTCGGCCACGGCCAGATCCGGCTTGATCACTTCGACCGCGTTAGCGCCGGTCTGCGGATCGTGGCGCAGCTCGAGATATGTCGCGACCGCTTCCGCCTTTGGGTTCTGCAGATGCAGCGGGTTGAAGTCGAAGGGCAGAAAGGCGAGCAGCGGCGAGGCGAGGATCACGACCGCCAATGTCCCGGCGATCACCGGCACGCGGCGGCGCTGTAGAAAAGCATCGATCGGCGCCAGCCCCGCAAACCCCATCGCGCGCGGCTCGCCGGGCGGGTTCAGGACACGCAGCAGCGCCGGCAACAGCGTGATGCTGGTCAGAAAGGCGATGATCATCCCCGGCCCGGCGATCTCGCCCAATTCGCCGAGCCCGCGATACTCGGTCGGCAGGAACGCGCTGAAGCCGAGGGCCGTCGCCGCCGCCGCCAAGCCCAAGGGGCCGCCCGCCTTCTGTGCGGAGCTGATCAGCGCCGGTTCGAGCGCCCCGATATCGTGGCGTTCGGCGCGGTAGCGCACACTGAACTGGATGCCGAAATCGATACCGAGCCCGACAAACAGCACAAAGAACGCGACCGAGATTAGGTTCAAGGCGCCGACCAGGAAAAGCCCGAGCGCCGCGGAATAGGCGAGCCCACAGGCGATGCTGATCACCGCCGCGATGATGATACGCGGCGAGCGCAACGCCAGCCACAGGATGATCAGCACCGCAATGATCGACACCGCGCCGTTCACCGCGGCATGGTCCTGCAATGTCGCGAACTCGGCGTCGTTCATCGGCACGAGCCCGGTCACCCGGATTCGCGCCTGGTCCTCGCCGGCGAGATTTAGCCGCTGCGCCGCGCTGGTGACCGCCTCGGTCGCGGCGAGGCCCGGCTGCAGCGCATTGAAATCGAGCACCGGCTCGATCTCGATAAAGCGGCGCAACTCCTCCGGGCCTGCCACGCGCCCGTTTGCCAGGTCGCGCCAGGAAAAATGCGCCGGCCGGTTCTGCAGCGCGTCGGAAACCGTGTCGCCGGCCATCTGCATCGGCCGGGTCAGCGCGTCGAGGCTGTAAGCGCCGTTGGCGACGCCCACCAGCCCTTGCGACAATGCGCCGAGCGCGCCGCGCAGGCTCGGATCGGCCGCCAACGGGCCGATCAGCGGCGCCGCGTCCTGCATCTCGCCGGCCATCCGCTGGAGGTCTGCGCTCGGCAGGAACAACAGGCCGTTGCGGGCGAAGAACTCGCTGCCCTGCGGCTGCTGCACCGATTTGAAATGCGCGGTGTCGGCGGCGAGCGCGGCGGTCAGCCGGGCCGCCGCCACATCGGCCAGCTCCGGGGTCGGCGCGTCGACGACC
>VAZF01000383.1 GCA_005888425.1 Alphaproteobacteria bacterium | reverse complement strand
ATTCACCGCGCGACACCCGACGCCGAGACGACGCCGGCGCGTCCGAAAGCGCCGCTCGATATGGTCGGGCAATTGCACGGCCCGCTGTTCGGCGTATTCGGCGAAGAGGACCAGAACCCGCCCGTCGCGCTCGAAGCCGAGCTCAAGAAGCGCGCGCAGGCGGCCGGCAAGGACGTCACGACAAAGATCTACAAGAACGCCGGACACGCCTTCCTCGCCGATTACCGGCCGAGCTACCGCGAAGCGGCGGCACAGGAATTGTGGGGCGACATCCAGTCCTACTTCGGCAAGCACCTGAAATAGGCCCCTCACCCCGGCCCTCTCCCCGCGCGCGGGGAGAGGGAGAGCTTGCGGCAGTGCACGTGCAGAACGATTGAGGTATCGCGTTGCCCTCGCAGCCGCGTTCCCTCTCCCCGTTCGACGGGGAGAGGGGCAGGGTGAGGGGCAACAGACGTTTTGTCAGTACGGGCGGTCGCCCTTGACCGTGACGCGGTGGCCGTGGCGGCGCTGCGGGAAATAGTCCCACATCGCGTGGTGCTGCGCGCAACGATTGTCCCAGAACGCCGCCGATCCCGCCTGCCAGCGGAAGCGGCATTGAAACTCCGGCGTTTCGCAATGGCGGTACAGCATCTCCAGCACCGCATCGCTTTCGAGGCGGTTCAGACCGTTGATCCGGGTCGTGAAGTTGCGGTTGACGAAGAGCGCTTTGCGCCCGGTGACCGGGTGGGTGCGTACGACCGGATGCTCGGCCTTCGGAAAGCCCTTTTCGGTAGCGGTGTAGCCGAACCGGCCACGATAGACCGGCTCGCCGTCATGGATCGCGGTCAGCCCATCGACGAGCCGCTGGATCGGCGGAGAGAGTTTCTCGTAGGCGGCGTACATGCTGGCAAACAGCGTGTCGCCGCCTTCCGGCGGCACTTCCGTCAGGTAGAGGATGCTGCCCATCGGCGGCTCGGGATCGCAGGAGACGTCCGAATGCCATTCCTCGCCGGCCACGTGCTTCGAGTTCTCGTCGGCGTGGATCGTCAGGATCTCGGGGTGCCCGTCCGGCGCGTGCGGCGAGGCGGGATGCACCGCCAGCTCGCCGAACAGATGCCCGAAAGCCTTGTGCTGCTCATGCGTCAGGCGCTGGTCGCGGAAGAAGATGACGAGGTTTTCCATCAGCGCGTCGTGCACTTCCTGGAATTGCTGATTGCCGAGCGGGCGAGACAGGTCGACGCCGCCGATCTCTGCGCCGATATGCGGCGTCAGCTTCCTGACCTCGATCGTCTGGTAGGGCATCGCCGTTTCCTCCTGGATCCGACCCGATCCACGATAGCACGCAAACAGGCAGACGATGGTAGAATGGCCAGCATGAAGCGGAGAAAATCGGTCAAGCGCGCGGATGCCGCATATCTTTGTCATTTTCGGCCTGAACCGGAAGGCGGCTTCACCGTCACATGCGCCAAATTGCCGCCGGTCATAACCTACGGCGAAACGCTAGAAGAAGCGCAGGCCAATGCCCGCGAGGCCATCGAGCTGTGCCTTGAGGTGATGCTTGAGGACGGCAAGCCTGTTCCGTCCCCTGACCGTGATCTGACCTCGCCGATCGATCAGTTGGTGCCAGTCGCGCTATCGAGCGCATGAGGGCGCTTCCAGCGCTGTCAGGCCGTCGTATCATCACGGCGCTGCAGCGGGCTGGCTTCGAGGTCGTCCGGAGCAAGGGATCGCATCATTTTATGCGGCACCGGGACGATCCCACCCGTCAGACGGTCGTACCGGTACATCGGCGTGATCTCCCGTCCGGCACCGTTGCCGCCATCCTGAGACAAGCCGGTCTCAGCCGCGCCGAATTCTTGGATCTTCTCTGAGGCGTCGATCCGGCTGTTTCCCGCGGCCCTCGGCGCTATGCTCAGCCAGCGATAATCGAAACAGCAGGAGCGCGGGATGGCGCGGAAGGAACTCAAGGCCGAGAGCGTCGCGGAGGCCTATCTGGCGCTGCTCGCGGAGCGCGGTGTCGAATACCTGTTCGCCAATGCCGGCACGGATTTCGCGCCGATCGTCGAGGCGTACGCCAAGGCAGCGCATACGGGCTTTCCGGCGCCAAAGCCGCTGATCGCGACGCATGAGAATTTGGCGCTCTCCATGGCCCACGGCTATGCCGTCGCCTCGGGCAAGGTGCCGGCGGTCATGGTGCATGTCAGCGTCGGTACTGCGAACGCGCTGTGCGGCGTCTTCAATGCGGCGCGCGCGAATGTGCCGATCCTGTTTACCGCTGGCCGCTCGCCTTTGACCGAGGAGGGGCTCGCCGGGGCGCGCGACACCTACATCCACTGGGCGCAGGAAATGTTCGACCAGGCGGGCATGCTGCGCGAGATGGTCAAATGGGATTACGAGCTGCGGAACGGCGCGCAATTGGAAACGGTCGTCGACCGCGCCCTCACATTGGCGACGAGCCCGCCCGAGGGGCCGGTCTACCTGTCCCTCCCGCGCGAGGTTTTGGCCGAGAAGCTTGCCGGCTTTACCTATGACTCGCCGGCGCGCCGGGTCGCCGCCTCACCGCCGGCGCCGGACGAGGCGGCGCTCGCCGCGGCGGCGGAGATCCTCGCACAAGCGCAGAACCCGCTGGTCATCACCGCCGATGCCGGGCGCGATCTTGCGGCCGTGGCGGCGCTCGCCGAGTTTGCCGAGCGGTTCGCCGTACCGGTCGTCGAGCACCGGCAGCGCTATTTGTGCCTGCCGGCCGATCACCCCTGCCATCTCGGCTACAACCCCGGCGCGCTCCTGCGGGATGCCGACGCGATCCTCGTCCTCGAGTGCGATGTGCCCTGGACACCGAGCCGCGAGGCGCCGTCCGCCGAGTGCAAGGTCGTCCATATTGGGGTCGATCCGCTGTTTAGCCGCTATCCGATCCGCGGCTTCACCTGCGATGTCGCGATCACCGGCGCGACGCGGCTCGTTCTGCCGCGGCTTGGCGCAGCATTGGCTGGCTCCGCCGATCCGACCGAGATCGGCATGCGGCGGCAGCGCCTTGCCGAACGACGGGAAAAGCAGCAGGCCGGCTTGCGCAAGGCGCGCGAGGAGGAGAAGGATCTGCGGCCAATCTCACCGGTCTGGGTCAGCGCCTGTCTCGCCGAGGCGCGCGACCCCGGCTCGATCCTCGTCAATGAATACACGCTGATGCCGGAGCATTGCCCCTCGACCCGGCCGGGCAGTTTTTTTGGGTCGAGCCCGGCGGCCGGGCTCGGCTGGGGCGCGGGGGCGGCGCTCGGGGTCAAGCTCGCCGAGCCCGACCGGCAGGTCGTCGCCGTCTTGGGCGATGGCTCCTACCTCTTCGCCAACCCGGTCGCGGTGCACCATGCGGCGGCCGCGCACCGGCTGCCGGTGCTCTTCATCGTCGTCAACAACGCGATGTGGGGCGCGGTGCGGCGCGCCACCTTGGGCATGTATCCGCAGGGCGAGGCGGCGCGCAGCAACCGGCCGCCTTTTATCGATCTCGAAGAGCTGCCCGCCTTTGAGCAGGTCTGCGCCGCGGCGGGCGGCTATGGCGAGCGGGTCGATGACCCGGCCGCGCTGCCGGCGGCCTTGGAGCGGGCGCTGCACGCGGTCAACACGGAAAAGCGGCAGGCGCTGCTCAACGTCATCTGCCGCGGGCCCTGACCCGGAGAGCGGCTTGGGCCAAATGCCGCACTATTCGATTAAGGGGGTTCACCGCGATTGTCCTTTATATTAGGAGATAAATTTCCCGCCGGTGGAACGGCGGACGAATCCGAGGGTTGGTGTTCGGGCTTCGGGTGCCCCTGACGGGACCCGAGTAACAGCCGGTAATTTCGCCGTTCGTATCCAGAAGGCGCTGATGAGCCGGATCCTTCTCGTCGAAGACGATCACAATGTTCGGGTGCTGCTCGAACATGTGCTGTTCGACGCGGGTTACGAGGTCGACAGCGCGACGACCTTGGCCGAAGCCAGATCGCTCCTCGACACCGTCAATTACGATCTGCTGCTGGCCGATGGGCGCCTCCCCGACGGAACCGGAATGGAGTTGGCTGAGCGCGCCGAGGCGGGCGGCGCCAAGGTCCTGATCATCACCGGCTACGCCTTCCAGCTCGTCGCCGAGGATCTCGGCC
>VAZF01000382.1 GCA_005888425.1 Alphaproteobacteria bacterium | reverse complement strand
ACAAATTCACCGCGCCGACAAAATCGGCAACAAAGCGCGACCGCGGGCGCTCATAAATCTCGGCCGGCGTGCCGATCTGGACGAGCTCCCCCCGGTTCATCACCGCGATGCGAGACGCGAGGCCGAGCGCCTCCTCCTGATCGTGGGTGACGACGAGAAACGTTGTGCCGACCCGTTCCTGGATGCCCGTGAGTTCGAGCCGCGTCTCCTCGCGCAATTTGCGGTCGAGCGCCGCCAGGGGCTCATCGAGAAGCAGCAGTTTCGGCATCTTGGCCAGCGCCCGTGCCAGCGCGACGCGCTGTTTCTGGCCGCCCGACAATTCATGTGGCCGGCGCTTTGCAAACCCGGTCATCTGCACGAGCGCTAGCATCTCCTCGACGCGCGCGGCGCGGCGTTGGCGCGGCATGCCCTCTTGCTTCAGCCCAAACGCGATGTTCCCCGCGACATCGAGATGCGGGAATAGTGCGTAGGACTGGAACATCATGTTGACGGGCCGCGCATAGGGTGGCACCGCGGTGATATCGGTGCCATCGATGACGATGCGGCCCTCATTCGGCGTCTCGAAGCCGGCGATCAGTCTGAGCAGCGTGGTCTTGCCACAGCCCGATGGCCCCAGCAGCGCGAAGAACTCGCCGCGCTCGATCGACAAGAACACGCGATCGACTGCGGTCACTGCGCCGAACCGCTTGCTCGCCCCGCTGATTTCGAGAAGCGCCATTCCGGGTTCAGCAGCCGGACTTCATGCGGGTCCAGGCGCGGGTGCGGGCGCGCTCATACGTGCGCGGAGCCGGCAGGTCGATATAAAGCAGCTGTTTCAGCGGTTCCGGCGGGTAGATGCCCGGGTCATCGCGAATTTCGGGAGCAACGAGCTGCGTCGCCGCTAGGTTTGGGTTCGGATACGACACGGCGTTTGTGATCGCAGCCATAATATCCGGCCGCAGGATATAGTTGATGAAGGCATGCGCGTTCTCCGGATGCGGCGCATCCACGGGAATGCCCAGCATGTCGATTGACATCTGCGCACCCTCGCGCGGCACCCGGAACGCGATCTCGACCGGGCTCTCTGCCTCCCGCGCTCGGTTGCGCGCCTGGATGACATCGCCGGAATAACCGAGCGCGATGCAGAGGTCACCCGTCGCTAGATCGTTGATGTATTGCGAGGAGTGGAACTTGCGGACATACGGGCGGAGTTGATCGATCAGCGCGATCGCATCGGCGAGGTCGGCCTCGGTGTGGCTTTTCGGGTCGCGGCCGAGATAGGCGAGCGCCGCCGGCACCACCTCCTGCGGCGTATCGAGCAGCGCGATGCCGCACGGCGCGAGCTTCTGCGCGTAGGCGGGATCGAACAGCAAAGCGAGACTGTCCCGCGGCGCCGCTTCGCGCAGCGCGCGGTCGAGCTGCGCCGTGTTATAGCCGATGCCGGTTACGCTCCACAGATACGGCACGCCATGCGCATTGCCGGGATCGGCCGTGGCTGCCCGGGCAACAATCTGCGGATCGAGATTCTTGAGGTTGGGCAGCCTGGCTTTGTCGAGGGTCCGGTAGGCGCCCGCTGCGATCTGCCGCGCCATATAAGGGCTCGCCGAGGGCACGACGATGTCGTAGGCGGAATGGCCTGCGAGCAGTTTGGCTTCGAGCACCTCGTTACCGTCATAGACGTCGTAGGTGACCTCGATCCCGGTTTCCTTTGTGAAGTTGGCGATCGTGTCAGCCGCGATGTAATCCGACCAGTTGTAGATGTGCAGCCGCTTCTCCTCGGCGCCCGCCGCAAGCAGCGGGAGGGCGGCGAGAACCAGCGCCAGGCAGAGAATCCGCGCGGAGAACAGCATCATCGCCGCGCTTACAGCAGCGCCCCCGCCGAATGTCAACGCCGCTATCACGGTCGGCCTGCCTGGCGGCGAGGTTTGCGGCATTGCCGGTTCAGGCTATTTTACACGGGCTTCACATCGCCGGTCGTGGGGGGAACGCGATGCGCCTGCAATTCAGAACGAGTGTAGCCGTCCTCCTTTGTCTTTCCGCGACGGCCTGCGCCGAGCAGCAAACCGCCGCGCTGGGACGGCCCAACGCGATTATCGTCCGCGAGTTCGCGCTGAATCAGGCGGCGATCACGCTCGATCCGACCTTCGGGTTCTCGCTCTATCGCGGCACCCCAGGCGTGCCGCCGCGCCAGCGCGCCGCCTCGGTCGGTCGGGCCGTCGCCTTCAACGTGGGCGATGCGATTGTCGAGCAGTTGCGCCGGGCCGGCTACGATGCGGTGCTCTCGGACGGAACGACGCCTGAGCCGGACGGCCGAGCCTTGATCGTCACGGGCGCGTTACGCAACATCAACGAAGGCCAGCGGCGCCGCGTCGGCGCCGAAAATCCCAGCCTCTCGGCCTATGGAGAGGTCGATTACCGAACCGGCTCAGGCGCCGCGGTTCAGCGAATCTCGAATTTTGCGCTCGATTCGCGCCAGGTAGCGGGGAGCGGCGGCGACGTCAAAGCCACGGCGGTGCGTCTCGGGCACGCGATTGCGCAATCTGTTCTCGACGCGGCGCGCCGCAACAACTGGCCCGGAGCAGCGCGCTGAACGCCGCTGCCGATCACCACGCGGCGGCCGGCGTAACGGCGAAGCCGCCGCGCGCCTAACCTCCGGAGCCCGGCACGATGCCCTTCGGCAGCGCCTCGCAATAGCGGGCGATCTCGCCCGGCGTCGTGATCCACAAGGCGTCGCGATGCGCCATGATATGCCGCACCGCATCGCGAAACGCGCGCAACCGATGCGGCTGGCCGATGACAAAGGGATGCAATGCGACCGAAAACACCAGCGGGTATTTGCGCGATTGCGTCAGCATTTCGTCGAACTGGTCGACGATCATCTCGGCGAATTGCCGGCCGGTATGGCGGCGATAGACAAGCGCCGGCAGATCGTTGATCTCGACGGGATAGGGCACCGACAGGATCGGCCCAGCGCGAGTGCGCAGCCAGACCGGCTGATCGTCAAATCCCCAATCCATGACGTAGCCGTAGCCGGCTTCCTTCAACAGATCCGGCGTCGCGCGGCTCTCGGCCAGCCCGGGGCCGAGCCAGCCCTCGGGTTTTTTGCCAGCAAGCCGGGTGACGACCTCAGTCGCCTCGGCGATGAGCCGCGCCTCGTCCTCTTCCCAGAGTGCGTCCTGCCGCTCGGAATTGGTGCGCCCATGCCCGATGAACTCGTCGCCGCGACCGCGGATCCGCTCGACAATGTCGGGGCAGTATTCGAGCACCGCCGAATTGACGTTGTGCGCGCCGGGGAGGCCGAATTCGTCGAGCAGGTCGAGGTAATACCAGAGCCCGACCCGGTTGCCGTAATCGCGCCAGGCATAATTGCTCTGGTTCTGCGGGCCGCCGCTGCCCGACGGGTCGGCGCCGAGCCCCGCGCCAAACGCGAAATGCTCGATGTTGTTGCAGAAGAAGACCGCGAGCCGTTTCCCTTCCGGCCAGTCATAGACCGGCCGTCTCGTGATCGGGACGTAGTCGTAGCGGCCGTGCGTCGGCAGCTTCATGGGAGGAGCTTGATGGCCGCGCGGCTAGCGGCCCTTGAAGACCGGGCGGCGCTTTTCCATGAAGGCGGTGCGGCCCTCGGTATAGTCCTCGCTGGCGAAGCATTCGGCGACCAGCCGTTTGCAGAGTTCGAGATCACGCTGGCTCTCCGGCTTCAACGCCTCGCGCACGCTGACCTTTGCCGAGCGGATCGTTAAGGGCGCATTCGCCGAAGCCGGACCGACCAGATCGATCAATTTCTTGATGCCGTCATAGGCATAGCCGAGGCCGAGCTTGGCAGCCGGAACGCCGAAGCGCGAGCCCTCGGCGGCGATGCGGATGTCGCAGGCGATCGCCGTCGCGAGCCCGCCGCCGATGCAATAGCCGCGGATCATCGCGATCGTCGGCTTCAGGGTATCCTGCAATTTGACACGCGCCGATTCCGAGATCTTGGCGTATTCGGCGGCGGCTTCCTCGCTGGCACGCTTCTCCTTGAATTCAGAAATGTCGGCGCCCGAGACGAAGGCCTTGCCGCCGGCGCCGGTCAACACGATGACGCGGACCCGATCGTCGGCGTTGAAATCGTCCATGATCTGCGACACGGCCTGCCACATGTCGAGCGAGACGGCGTTATGGCGCGCCGGGTTGTTGAAGATGATGCGGCCGATCGCGCCATCCTTCTCGGCAAGCATCTTCGACGTGATGGGCTGGTCGAGCATGGCTTCGGATTCCTTTCACACCACTTCGCGGGCGCGCAGATCGGCGATCGCCGCCTCGCTATAGCCCAATTCGCGCAACACCTCCTCGGTGTGCTGGCCGAGGTCGGGCGTTGGACGCAACTCCGCCGGCTCGGCGGTGCGGGTCATGTTGATCGGCTGGCCGACAACCTTGAGGGGCCCGAGCTTGGGATGCTTGACCGGCCGCGCCATTTCGAGGTGCTGTACCTGCGGGTCGGCGAACACCTTGTCGATCGTGTAGATCGGTCCACACGGCACGCCGACCTCGTTCATCAGCTCGATCCAATATTGCGCCGGGCGCTTCTTCGTGATCTCGCCGATGTTGTCGTTAAGTGCCTTGCGGTTCTTCGAGCGCGCCGCGCCGGTCGCGTAATCGGGGTCGTTCAGCAGGTGCTGCGCGTCGGCCGCCTCACAGAAGCGGCGGAACATGTGATCGCCCGAGGCGGCGATGTTGATGTGCCCGTCACTGGTCGGGAAGACGCCGGTCGGGATGCCGGTCGGATGGTCGTTGCCGGCCTGCTTTGCGACCTCGCCGGCGATCAGCCAGCGCGAGGCCTGGAAGTCGAGCATGAAAATCTGCGCTTCGAGGAGGGAGGTGTGCACCCATTGCCCTTCACCCGATTGGTCGCGCTCGATCAGCGCCATCAGCATTGCCTGCGCGAGCAACAGGCCGGCGCACAGATCGTCGATCGGGATGCCGACCCTGACCGGCCCCTGGCCCGGCAGGCCCGTGATCGACATCAGCCCGCCCATCCCTTGCGCGATCTGGTCGACCCCGGGGCGTTTCGCGTAGGGCCCGCTCTGGCCGAAACCGGAGATGCTGCCGTAGACGATCCGGGGATTGATCTTCTTGACCGATTCGTAATCGACACCGAGCCGGAACTTCACCTCGGAGCGAAAATTCTCGACGATGACATCGGCCTTCTCGGCGAGCTTCATAAAGATCGCCTTGCCGTCCTCGGTCTTCAGATTGAGCGAGAGACTGCGCTTATTGCGGTGCAAATTCT
>VAZF01000381.1 GCA_005888425.1 Alphaproteobacteria bacterium | reverse complement strand
TCGGCTCGGTCGAGCACGAGGCGGCGTGGATCCCGCATTGGCTGAAGCAGATGGACTTCACCTATGTCGAACGGCCGGTCTTTACCAAAGGCTGGAAATCGGCCGAGGGGCTGATGCCCAGCGACTATTGGAAGCGCAACATGTTCGTCGAATTCATGGAAGACGATCTCGGGGTGCAATTGCGCGACCGTATCGGGGTGGAGAACATGCTGTGGGGCAGCGACTACCCGCACGCCGAGGCGACCTGCCCGCGCTCGCAGCAATTCCTCGGACGCATGTTCGCCGGCGTGCCCGAGGCGGATCTGCGCAAGATCACCTCGGACAACGCCGCCAAGATGTTCGGCTTCACGCTGAACTGAACTTGGTACCGAGCCTGATCAGCTCCTCACCCGTTCTCGGCTCCGCCTCCGACTCCCTCTCCCCGCTTGCGGGGAGAGGGTTGGGGTAAGGGGCGCTTCGGCCACAGAGCAAGAATTGCCAGAAGAATTCGTTCCGGTCGCCAAAGCCGGCGACGTGCCGCCGGGAAGCATGACCGTCGTCGCGATCGACCGCGAACGCATCATGCTCGCCAATGTCGACGGGCAATTCTTTGCGCTGCGCGACATGTGCGGGCATCGAAACGCGCCCTTGTCGCGCGGCCGACTCGAAGGCTGCATCGTTGAATGCCCGCTGCATTTCGCCCAGTTCGATGTCCGCACCGGCAAGCTCGTCGACGGCCCGATCTCGGCCGATGTCCCGGTCTATGAGGTGCGGGTCGAAGGCGATACCGTGCTCGTCAAGTGGTAGGACAACCGCGTTGACGTAACAGAGCGACCCGGCGAATACTCCATCCGCTTTGGGCAATCCGAAGCGCCAAAATACGCGCCGCCTCGATCGGAAACGGCGCTCAAAAGGGATGGAGATGCTGATGGCCGGGCAAAGCTCCGACGATCTCTTGGCAATGTTCGACGGCGCGCCGCTCAACCGGCGCTATTGGCTCAGCTTTGGCCTGCTGTCGGCGATCACGGTGCTCGATTTCTTCGACTTCTTCCTGATCGCCTTCATCTTGTCGAAGATTGGCCCGGAGTGGCAGCTGACCTACGGTCAGTCCGGGCTGATCCTCTATGGCGGCGGCATCGGGGCGATCCTCGGCGCCTTGGTCTGGGGCAGCTTGTCCGACGTCCTCGGCCGCAAATTGCAGATCGTCACCGGCACGCTGATCTGCGCGGTTAGTGCCGCGCTGATCGGCGCCTTGCCGACCGGTTCCTGGATCTTGCTGGCATTGCTGCGGATCCTCGTCGGCTTCGGACTCGCCGCCGCGGTAACGCCCTGCCTGACGATTGTTGTCGAGCTGACGCCGACCCGCTGGCGCACCGGCATGACGAGCTTCTACATCGTGTTCGCCAGCGCCGGGACATTGCTCGCCTCGGTAACCTCGGCGGCATTGTTCACGATGCTCGGCTGGCGCGGCCTGGCGGCACTCGGCATCGCGCCGGCGATCTTCGGCTTTTTGGTCTGGGCCTTCGTGCCGGAATCGGTGCGCTGGCTGACCGCCAAGGGCCGCTTCGGGGAAGCCCGCGAGGAGGTCGCGAAGCATCTCGGCGTGCCGTTGCAATCGGTGCCGTTGCCGACGGCGGCGCCAACATCCCCGCCTTCCGCGAGCCTCAAGGAGCTCTACGCCAATCGGCGGCTGTTCTGGCAGACCGTCATCATCTGGGGCGGCTCCTCGACGGCAGCTTACGGGTACTATCTCTGGGGGCCGACGATCGTCGCGTTGGTGCTGAACGTGCCGGTCGGCCAGGCGGCCGGGTATTTCATCTACGTCGCCGGATGCGGCGTCATCGGCAAAATCCTCTTGTCGATCATCGCGCCGATGACCGGACGCCGGCATCTCGGCACTGTCTTCGCGCTGCTCGCCGCGGTCTCGCTCGTTCTGGCCGGGATCTACAACAGCGTGCTGATCGGCGGTTTCCCGCTGATGATCGTGCTGGTCGCGGCATCGGCGTTCTTTGTCGAGGGGAATTTCTCGAACCTCGCCCCCTATACCGTCGAGCAGTATGGGGTGCGGCTCGGGGCGCGCTCCTCGGGGCTTGGGCAGGCCGCGAACGGGGTCGGCAAGATCCTCGGGCCGTTGGCCTTGGCATTGATCGCCGGCAGCGACAACATCGTATCGCCCAAGGCGACCTCGGAGGCTGTGCTGCCGGCCTTCATCTTTCTCGGGGTCGGCATGGTGCTGGTGGCGGGGGCCTTTGCCTTCCTCGGCATCGAAACGCATGGCCGCGCGATCGAGGACATCGGCGAGGCGGAAGCGGTGCCGCGCCAAAACGAGGTCGCGCTCGGTACGCGTTAACCCCAATCAGGCTGCAAGACCACAGGGGCGGCTAGGGCCGCCCCTTTCTTCTTTACCAGCTGCAGGCGGAAGCGTTATCGCAGGACTTCGCCAGCTCGATGACGAGCGGCAGATAGGCAACCGACACCTCTATCGAGAGCGGCAGGAGCCGCGCATCGTCGGTGATCATCAGATCGACCGGGCGCGGCGCGTTGTCCGGGTCGCCATCGTCGCTTGTCTCGCCTTTGAACCCGGCGATCGGCGACAGGGTCAGCCGCAGATGCAGCGCCCGGTCGCCGTCTTTTTTCGGCAGGATTTGAGCGGCGACATTAAAGCGCCGCGCGCCGTCATAGACCGGCACCGTAAACGACGCGCGGTTGCCGCGGCGCAATTCGTGGCGGATCGCGGTCAGCGCGCTCAGCGGGTCGAGCACGTTCTTGCGGAACTCCTCGGCCAGCGGCGGTTTCTTGCTGGTGTCACCGGGGCCGCGCTCGGCAATAACGGTGCCGGCCTTCCTCGCGAACGGGATGTTGAGATAGCGGTCGCGCGCCTTGCGTAGGTTGTAATGCGCCTCGTAATGGCTCGGTTCGGGCGGCCGGTCGGCAGCGAGGCGGCCCTCGGCTGTCGCCGTGCCCTGGAAGCGAGTGATCAGACGCGGGAGACCCGCTGAGCGGATCGCAATCTCGTCGCGATAACCGCTCGGCTCGTCTCGCAAGACAAGACGGATGTCGCCGGCCGACAGCCCGGCCCAATACGCATGATAAAGCGCCGCGGTCTCCGCGGCGAACGCAGCGCCTGAGACACAGACAATCAGTGCGGCAGCAGCGGCGCCGAATAGGCGCCGCGCTGTGGCCATCCGATTATTGCAGCGTCGCGATGCCCATCGCCGCGCCATAGCGCTGCGCGCAATCGAGCGGGTTGCCGTATTTGCGGTGCACCGCCGTGTGATGCGCGCAGGCGAGGAGCAGCCGGTCGCGGTCATGACCCTGGTTCTTCGCATAGTCCTCGAGGAGAACCTGGCCGATCTCCTGGTTGTGCGGGTCGTTGCCCATCCGGCAGGCGAGGAGCGCAAGGCGCTGCACGAGCGGTTTCCGGTCGGCGCCGCTCTCGAGATAGGCCTTGGTCCAGGCCGTGCTGTCCGGCCCATTGAGCGCGAGGACCGCCGCGTCGACCCGGTCGAGGATCTGCTCGGGTTTCAATTTGCTCGCGGCGATCGCGGCGCGGACCTTGACGGGCTCGGCGTCGCCGATGCCCTTCTGGTGCCAAGCCGCCCGGTTGACATAGGAGGCAGCGAGATAGAGTAGCTTCAGCTGCTGCTTGTGCTCGAAATTGTCGAAGAACCAGCCGAGCGTGTTGAGATACTCGTAACAGTGCTGCGGCAGCGAGAAATTGTTGACGCCCTGCGTCTCCAGGATGACCTGCGCATCGGCGATCTGCATCGCGTCGAGGATCCGGCGCGGGCTCTTGCCGGTTTCGAGGTATTTTGACAGCAGTTCGAGGAAGTGCGGCTCGGGCTCGCGGATCAGCGCGTGTTCAAGCGCCTCGGCCTCCTCGCGCGACAGCGGATCCTTGTTGTTGGCGAGGATCGCCAACTCTACCGGCGAGGCGCCGGCATAGGGGATTGCGGAGACCGTCTGCTTTTCGAGGAAGATTTTTACGACATTGCACGCCATCTCGTAGGTCGAGTACCAGCGCGGCCCGACCGCGATGTCGAGGGCGCCGGCATAGATGACGTTGTGCGCCTCGTCCCAGCCGAGCGCGTTGCCGAGCTCGACCGTGGCGCGCGCGCGGAAGGCTTTGTGGCCGGTCGTGTAGGAGCGGTTGTAGAGGGCGCGGTCCTGGTTCTCCATCAGCCCGAGGAAGACGCGATATGCCTCGAGGACGTTGCCGCGATGGACCAGGGTCATCCAGTGATCGAGCCGCTCCTGCAGCGGGCCTTCGAGATGTTGCGGCTCCTGATCGGGCCACACGACCTCCGGCATCGGCGGCGGACCCGGCGGCATTGACCAGCCCGGGGCGCGGGCGTAGTGGCCCGGCGCCTTCAGGATCTTCTGGTTCCAGATGTCGAGCCCGGTCGGGATGTACCAGATCGTCT
>VAZF01000380.1 GCA_005888425.1 Alphaproteobacteria bacterium | reverse complement strand
TCCGGTGTGCGGATGGTGACGCTCGCGCCGGAGCAGATGCCGGCGGGCTTTATACGCGCGCTCGCCGCGGGCGGCCTCCGCGTCGCGCTCGGCCATTCGATGGCGACTTACGCCGAGACGCGCGCGGCGCTCGCCGAGGGTCTGACCGGCTTTACGCACCTGTTCAACGCGATGCGGCCCTTGGCGAGCCGCGAGCCCGGGCCGATCGCCGCGGCATTGGAGACACCGGGCGCATTCTACGGGATAATTGTTGATGGTGAGCATGTCGCACCGCCGATGTTGCGGCTCGCCTTGCGGGGCCTCGGGCAGCCGATGCTGGTGACCGACGCGATGCCGCCGGTTGGCGGCATCCGTGCCGACTTCATGCTCGGCGGCGAGCGCATCACCGTGCGCGATGGCCGCTTAACGACAGAGGACGGGACTCTCGCCGGCGCCGCGCTCGATATGGCGGGCGCGGTGCGCAACTGCGTCAGGTTGCTCGACTTGCCGCTGCCTGACGCACTCCGCTTGGCGAGCGCGGCGCCGGCGGCGTTTCTCGGCCTCGCCGACCGGCTCGGGCATCTGCGGCCGGGTTATCGCGCCGACATCGTGGCGCTCGACCCGGCCGAGATCCGCGTATTGGCGAGCTGGGTCGGCGGCGAGGAAACCCGCCCCGGCCGGTGACGGATCACCAATTCGGGCGGCAGCCGCCGGCAACCCAATAGCCCCAGCGGTTCCAATGCGGCGGAGCCCAATGCCAGCCCCAGCCGCAAGCGCGATACGCGACCCGTCGGGGGTAATAATACGGGCGGTAGTAACCGGGCGCGTAATAGGGGACGCCGAACCCGACGACCACCTGCGCCTCGGCGGGCTTTGACGGCAGCGCGGCGGCGCCGATCGCGACAGCCGCGACTGCCGCCAGGGCGAGCCGCTTGATCCAAGGCGCGTCGATCCTAGGCCTGTCTGCAGAAGCAAACATTGTCATCCTCCTTTACCAGGATGCCCGGAGGTTTTCGGGCATCGCAGCGGAGGATACGAAACCCCGACGCTCAATATCCCTGCCGGCCGGGTACAAATTGGCGGCTATTCCCTGAGATTTTCTGCGTTTGATTCCGATCGGCCCCGCCGGCCGGCCGCACCCATTTCTTAAGGCCTTTACCGTAAAAGGCGGGATTGCTTGAAACCGCCGGCGGGCAAGGGTATTGGAGGGCGCACACCCGCAACGCTCGTTTCCGCCAGGCCCGTGCCGGCCGCGTTGCGCGCGTACCTTAAACAGGGGCTGGGATGGAAGGGCTGTTCAGCGATTACGAAGCCATAAGAAAATCCGGCCTTTTCGACCCCGAACATTACGCAACGGCTTACCCCGATGTCGCGGAGCGCAATGTCGATCCGCTCGTCCATTATCTGGAGGAAGGGGCGCGCGAAGGGCGCGATCCGCACCCCGATTTCGACACCGCCTTTTACCTCGAACAGTGCCGGGCGCGCGGCGAGGAGCCGGCCAACCCGCTCTTGCACTATTTGCTGATCGGCGCGGCGCGCGGCTTTCAGATCAAGCGCGACGGCAAGTCTCCAGAAGTGACTGATGCGCCGGGCATTGCGGCGAAGCCTCAGATCCTGGTCGCGGTCGAGTCGCTTGGCGTCGCCGGCACCGCGGAAGGCCGCTCGCGCCTGTCGATCAATGGCTGGGCATTGGCCGCCGCGCCGATTTCGGAGATCACCGCGGCAATCGGCGGCGTTGTCGTCGGAAGCGCGACCTACGGGCTGCCGCGGCCGGATATCGGCCGGCTCTATCCCGGCCGCGATCATGCCGGCCATTCCGGCTTTATGTTGAGCTTCGACCTGCCGAGCACGGCGGGCGGCACAATCGAGCCGCTGCTGACCGTGAGCACCGAGGATGGCGAGATCGGCCGGCGGCCGCTGCGCGTCGACATCCCGCCGCAGCAGGTCGAAATCCCGGCTGTCGATCCGCGGGACGGAGAGCCGGCCGAAACCGCCGTTTTCGACCGGCCGCCGATGGAGCTGTTTATTGACGAGGCGGTCGTCGCTCCCGACGGACTCCTGCGCGTCGAGGGCTGGGTCGTCTGTCTCGTGCAGATCGAAACGGTCGAGGTCTTTGTCGCGGGCGAGCGCATCGGCCAGGCCGAATTCGGCCGCGTGCGCGAGGATGTCGAGCACGTCCGCCCCGATTATCCGAACGCCCGTTTTTCCGGCTTCAAGCTGGTCAGCGACATCGGCCGACTCGGCGCCGGGGACAAGACGATCACGGTTCGGGCCTTGGCGCGGACCGGCATCTTGCGCGAGGAGCGGGCGGTCGTCGAGGTGCCAAAGCTCCGCCGCAGCCGGCGCGCCGTGGTGGATGAGGGCTTTCACCATCATTGCGACGAGATCGCGCTGACGACGGCGGGCCATCTCGTCGTGAAAGGCTGGGCAGTTTCCGGCGCACCGATCGTGGCGCTGGAGGTGCTGCTCGATGGCGACACAGCCGGCCAGGCCGAACTCGGCATCGAGCGTGCCGATGTCGGCAATCTATTCCCGAGGCTGCCGCACGCCCGCCAATCCGGGTTTGGTTTTACGCGGCAGACCCGCAAAACCTTGCACGGCGAGCATCTGATCGGGCTGCGGCTGCGCCGCGCCGACGACGAGATCGATGAGATCGCCTTCCCGGTGCGCGCGACCGAGGCCGCGCCGCCGCCAGCCATCGGGAGCGGCGACACCGCCGGCGATGGCGAGCGGCGGCTCCATCTCGACGCCCCGGCCCTGGTCGGCGGCGTCATGGAGATGCCGCTGCGCGGCAATCTCGAAATCGGCGGCTGGGCCTTGGCGCGGGCCGGCGTCGCCGCCATCGAGATCGCGATCGATGGCGTCCCGATGGCGAATGCCGATTACGGCGTGCGCCGCCTCGACATCCAGGCGAGCTTCCCCGATTGGGAGAATGCGCTGGGCAGCGGCTTTCTCGCGCTGGTGCCGCACCGGGCGCTGCCGCTCGGCGAGCACCGCGTCACCGTCACGCTGCGCGACAAGACCGGCCAGACCGCGCGCCTCGACTTCGGCATCAAGGTCGAGGAGCTGTCCGACAGCACCGGCCCGTGGAATTTGCGCCGCCACATGCCGCGCGCCGAGATCGAGCTCGCGCTGCGCCTGTTACAGCACCGGCAATGGCAGCCGAGCTTCCAAATCGCGATGGCGATCGAGCGCGGCGCCGAAGCGCAAGCCTGTGCGACGATCGACTCGCTCCGGACGCAGGTTTACGCGAACTGGCGGCTGGTACTCGTTGCGGAGCCGAAAGCGCTCGCCGATAGTGGTTTGCGCCGCGCGCTCGACAGCATCGCCGGCCGGGTCGAGATCGTGCACAAGCTGACGCGGCAGGAACTTTTCGCCGATGCTGCGAAGCACGCGGCTTTTCTTGCAATGCTATCGCCCGGCGACGTGCTCGGTTGCGACGCCTTGCTCGAAATGG
>VAZF01000379.1 GCA_005888425.1 Alphaproteobacteria bacterium | reverse complement strand
CAGCATGCGGTAGAACGCGACGGCGCGCGCCATGTCGTGCGTCGCCAAGGTGATTGCGCTGATGCCGGTGACCATCCCTAAACTCCATTCTCCGCGGCGGAACCTGCCCCATGCCGGCATATGGACCTATAACGAACAAACGCCCCTTGGCCGGCCGGCATATCGCGCTCGTCGAACATCGCGAGCTCGACCGGCTCGGCCGGATGCTCGAAGAACAGGGCGCGGAGACATTGCGCTGCCCGCTCGTCGCGATCGCCGATGCGCCGGGCGTGGCGACGATGCGCGCGTGGATCGAGCGCGCGATTGCTGCGCCGTTCGACGATCTTGTGCTGATGACGGGCGAGGGGTTGCGGCGGCTGTGAGGCGCGGCGGCGCGGGCCGGCATCGAAGCGGCGTTCCGCGAGGCCCTGAGCCGCATGCGCACGATCACGCGCGGCCCAAAGCCGGCCCAAGCCCTCCGCGAGATCGGGCTCAGCCCCGGATTGCGGGCCGCGACGCCGACGACGGACGGGGTTATCGCCGCGCTCAAGGACGAAAATCTGGCCGGGCGGCGGATCGGCGTTCAATTGCCGCCGGACTCCCCGTCGCGCCTCGTCGATTTTCTGCGCGAAGGCGGTGCGCTACCCGACCCAATCGAGCCGTATGTTTATCGGCCGGCCGCCGATCCGCGCGAGATCGCCGGGCTCATCGAGGCGATGAGCCGGGGCGAAGTCGATGCGATCGCCTTTACGAGCGCGCCGCAGGTCGCGCGGCTGTTCGAGGCGGCAGGGGGCCTGGGACAGGAGAAGCGGCTGATGGCGGCGTTGCGCGCGACGCCAATCGCCGCGATCGGCCCGGTCGTCGCCGGCGAATTGCGGCGGCACGGGCTCGAGGCGGCGATCATGCCGCAGGGCACCTATTTCATGAAGCCGCTGGTCAGCGCGATCGTGGCCGCACTGGCGGGGTAGCGATAGCGGCTGAGAGCCCCTCTCCCGCGCCGCGGGAGAGGGTGGCCGAGGCGAAGCCGAGGCCGGGCGAGGGTATATTGCCGCTCTAAAGACCCTCACACGGCTCACCCCCGCGGGTTCGCCACCCTCTTCCGCGATGCGGGAGAGGGCTTTGCCCGCAACGCCCCTCCCGCATAGACTCGCCAGCAATGCGCCCGGTCGAGTGGGCCATGTGCAAAGGGAGGAACGGCCGATGCGGGGCATCTTCGCGAACCGCTGGTGGATCGTGTTTGCGACAGTTTGCGGCCTCATCGTCGGCGGCGGCGCCGTCAACGTCTTTGCGTTTGGGGTCTTCCTGAAGCCGATCACCGCCGATCTCGGCGTCGGCCGCGCGATGTTTTCTTCGGCATTGACGATGCATGCGGCGCTGGCGGCGTTGTCCTGCCCGGCGATCGGCTGGCTGGTCGACCGCTGGGGCGCGCGCCGCATCATGATCCCGGGGCTCCTGATCTATGCCGGCGCGACGGCCTGCTATGCGCTGATCCAGGCCTCGCCCTTTGCGATCACATTCCTGATTTTCGGGCTGACCGGGATCGTCGGCGGCGTCGGCACGCCGATCCCCTACGCGGCGGTCATCACGCAATGGTTCGACCGGCAGCGCGGTCTCGCGCTCGGCATCGGCATCGCCGGAGTCGGGCTCGGCGTCGCGCTGGTGCCGCAATTGGCGGCGGCATTGATCGCCGCCTTCGACTGGCGTACCGCCTATCTCGGGCTCGGCATCGCGATCCTCGTCATCGCCTTTGTGCCGGTCGCGGTCTTCCTGCGCGAGCCGCCGGAAGCCCGGCGCGCCGTGGATGGTGCCCCCGCGACCCCGCTGCCGGGCATCGAGCCGGGCGAGGCGTTCCGTTCCAGCCTGTTCTGGGGACTCGCAGTGGCGTTCTTTCTCGATGTCATCGCGATCAATGGCACGCTGACGCATATCGTCGCCTTGATGACCGACCGCGGCATCGCGCTCCAGGCAGCGACCGCGACATTGTCGGGGGTCGGGGTAGCGCTGATCCTCGGCCGCGTCTTGTCCGGCTGGTGTCTCGACCGGATGTGGGGCCCGTATGTCGCGGTCACGTTCTTCGTCTTGCCGATGATCGGCATCGCGCTGTTGGCGACCGGCGCGACCGGGGTCGTGCCGTATGTCGGCGCGGTGGCGCTCGGGCTCGGTATCGGCGCCGAGGTCGATCTGATGGCGTTCTTTACGAGCCGCTATTTCGGCGCGCGCAACTACGCAAAGATCTACGGCACGATGTTCGGCATCTTCGCATTCGGGGTCGGAATCGGCCCGGCCTTAAGCGGTGGGAGCTTTGACCTGTTCCGCTCCTACACGCCGATCTTCATGGTGTATGAGGTGTTCCTGGCGGTCAGCTGTGTGATCTTTTTCCGCCTGGGACCCTACCCCTATCCGGCGCGCGAGCCGGCGCAGGCCGAACCCGCGCTCAAGATGCCGGCCTGACAATCGGGAGGAGCGTCATGGACACGATCGAACGCGACACGCGGACGGAGTTCGATCTGGCGCGCACCGGGCCGGGGACGGCGATGGGCCGCTTTATGCGGCGCTTCTGGATGCCGGTCATGCGCAGCGAGGATCTGCCGAAAGGACATGCCAAACCGATCCGCATCATGAGCGAGGATTTCGCACTCTACCGCGGCGAATCCGGGCAGGCGCAGGTCATCGATTACCGCTGCCCGCATCGCGGCGCGCAGATGCATCTGGGCTGGGTCGAAGGCGACGACATCCGCTGCGTCTATCACGGCTGGAAATTCGAGTGCGGCGGGCAATGCATCGAGCAGCCGGCCGAGGAGCCGGGCTTTGCCCGCAAGGTGCGGATCGGCAGCTATCCGACGCGGGAACATCTCGGTCTCGTCTTTGCCTATTTCGGCGAGGGCGCGCCGCCGCCCTTTCCGCCCTACCCGGCACCGCAAGCCGAGGGGCTCATCGAGAACCAAACGCAATTCGTGCCGTGCAACTGGCTGCAATGCTTCGAGAACTCGATGGACGAGGTGCATGTCGCTTTTGTGCATCGCATCGGCGGCTCGCATAGCGGCATCTACGATCTGCCGGAGATCGGGGCGGAGGAAACCGATTGGGGCATGCTGCGTACCGGCGCGCGCGGGAACGAGCTGCGCCTCAGCCTGCATTACATGCCGAACTGCACGCGGGTCATCGTGCCGCCAATGGCGGGGCTTGACGGCGTCGGCGGCTGGCGCGAGCTCTACCTCGCCTTCACCCCGATCGACGACGAGACAAACCGCTGGTTCATCACGAACCTCGTCGGCGTGACGGGCGCGGCCAAGGATTCCTACCTCGAAAAGCGCGCGCAGTATTACGCCAAGCGGGCGGATGCCGGCCCGGCCGAGGAATTGGCGCGCGAGGTCATAGACGGGCGGGTGCGGTTTCAGGAGATCGACCACCCCGACCGGGTGCGGGTGCAGGACATCGCGGTGCAGGCCGGGCAAGGCCCGATCGCCGACCGCTCGAATGAGCGGCTCGGGCGCTCGGACCTGGCGATCATTCTGTGGCGCAAGATTTTGGAGCGCGAATTGCGCGCAATGGAAGAAGGCCGGCCGCTGAAGGAATGGACACCCGCCCCGGCCGACGTCGTGCCGACCTTGGGCTTTTAGGAGCCGTACGCCGAAACAGTAACCCCTTGCCCGGGGTTGTCCCGGGCATCCACGTCTTCCTCAGGCGTATGGTCGAAGCCGTTTCAGGACGGGAGTGGCCGGAACGAGACCGGCCATGAAGGAACATAACGTACAAGGCACCCTCTCCCGCGGTGCGGGAGAGGGCTGGTCCTCACATGCTGAGGTGAATTAGCGGCCGGAGCCGAGCTTGCCGCCATGCACCGGCGAGGTCGTGCTGCCGGCACCGGTATTGCGGTCTTTGAGCCGGTAATTGGCCATCTGCTGCAGCTGCTCCTTGGTGCGATCCAAGGTAAGCCGGTTGTTGTCGGTCTTCAGATCGCTGAGCTTGACGCCGACGGTCTTCCCGCCCATGCCGAGGAATGTG
>VAZF01000378.1 GCA_005888425.1 Alphaproteobacteria bacterium | reverse complement strand
GCATTTCCGATCCAAAACGGCGAGAGCCGACCGATACGGAGCCGCCGGAAGGCGTGTAATCAACGGCATTCCGTATCAGATTTCGCAGGATGCCGCCGAGCAGAACCGGGTGGCTAAGAGCCATGCCGCGCGCCGCGGTCACCCGCAACATGATTCCTTTCAGGCGTGCCGGTTCGGCGAACTCGGCGACAATCTCGTCGAGGATGGGACGTAACCGCACCGGGACACGGAGGTGATCGCTCGATCGCTCATGCAGTTCCAGGGCCTCGACGAGCTGACCCAGCATACTGGCCAGTCGCCTCGTGGCATCTTGCGCCTGTGACAGTTCCTCCCGCTGCTCGCCGCTATGGACGATGCGCCCGAGGATATCGTGCGCGCTGGTGATCATCTGCAATGGCTGGCGCAGATCGTGCCCCGCCATCGCCAGTAATGTCGCAAAGAAGTCGGCTTTCCCCGGGTTGTCGTTCTGACCCATGGCCATGTCGACCTCCGGACCAGCCACAGCGGCGTGTATCGCGAACGGAAAGGGGCTAGACAAACCGATTGTCTCCATTTGCCTCTCCTTCTGTAATCGACGTTTGACGGCTCGGCCGCGCTCCGACCGCCGACACCGGTCACGCCGCCAGATCGGCGCGGGATTCGGGTCGGGGCCGCGCAGGCACCGGCCGGACTGGACCTTGTCGAAGCTTTCTTGGGCCATCAACGCTTGATAGGCCGTGTTGCCCGGCGCGTGAAGTTAAGCCCGGTTAAACACCATTAAATGCGGTAGCGCTTCTGGTGCCCAGTGGCGCCGACCCGGCACACGCGGTGCAGAAGATTTTTGCTGGACATCAAGCAACCTGGTTGCGGCGTCCGGGCGTGCCTTCCGTCGTCAGCACACTGCGACATCGGCCGCATCTCCTGACTGCATTTAACTGAGTTTTACGGCATTTAACTTCGCTGCCCTGACGACTCGACTTAAACGTTGTAGACCCTCGTGGCGTTGATGCCATGGTCAAATGCGGAGAGACCCCCGATGCTACGCCACCATTTTCAATCGTACCTCGACGGGGTTCGCCGGGAGGGCCGCTATCGGATTTTCGCCGATCTCGAGCGGGACGCCGCGCGTCCGCCTTATGCCAGGTGGCGCGATGGCAGCAACTGCCGCGACGTCGTCGTATGGTGCTCCAACGACTATCTCGGGATGGGCCGCCACCCCCTCGTCATCGATGCCATGGTCAAGACGGCGCAGCGGACGGGCACCGGCGCTGGCGGCACGCGAAACATCTCCGGCAATAGCCATGCCGTCATCACGCTTGAGGCAGAACTCGCCGACTTGCATCGAAAGGACGCCGCGCTTGTCTTCTCGTCCGGCTACGTGGCCAATGAGGCGGCGCTTGGTACGATCGGCCGGCTGCTGCCGGATTGCCTGATCCTGTCCGACGAGAGAAACCACGCCTCGATGATCGCGGGCATCCGAGCGAGCGGCGCCGACAAGCAGATCTTCCGGCACAACGATCTCGACCATCTGGAGACGATGCTGCGGCACGCCGGCCATTTCCGCCCCAAAGTGATCGCCTTTGAATCGCTCTACTCGATGGACGGCGATATCGCTCCGATTTCCCGGATCTGCGATTTAGCCGAGAAATTCGGCGCCATCACCTACCTTGACGAGGTCCACGCCGTCGGCCTCTACGGAGCCCGAGGCGCCGGTATCGCAGAGCGGGATGGCGTCATGGACCGGGTCGACGTCATTGAGGGAACATTGGCGAAAGGCTTTGGCGTTGTCGGAGGCTACATTGCGGCCGACGCGGTGATTTGCGACACGATCCGGTCCGCGGCGCCGAGCTTCATCTTCACCACCGCAATGCCACCGGCAGTGGCGGCCGCCGCGACACAAAGCGTCGTGCATCTCAAGAAATCCATCGCTGTGCGCATCGCCCATTGGCTGCAGGTCGACAAGACGCGCCGGGCATTGCGCAATGCCGGAATTCCGATGATGTCTTTGGAATCGCACATCATTCCCGTCCCGGTCGGAGATCCTGATTTGTGCCGGGAAGCATCGACGCTGCTGATGGAGAAGTTCGGCCTGTACCTCCAGCCGATCAACTATCCGACCGTCCCGCGCGGCACCGAGCGTCTCCGCATCACCCCGACACCCTTCCACAACGACCAGATGATCGAAGATCTGGCGAATGCCCTTTGCGAGGTCTGGGACACATTGGGACTTCGGTTCGAAGCGATCAATCGCGCTCCGATGCTGCATCCTCACTCCTTCATCACTGGAGCCTCGCAATATTCACATAGGTACGCCGGCGCCAACCCGCTTTAAATTCGATTTCACGGCCGGGCGAACTCTGCGCCACGCTCCGATCGTAAGATGCCCGTGGCTTGCGAAGGTCGTCCCTACAGGAGAGCGACGGATGGCGAAGACCGTAGCCGATCAATTCGCGGAGATCCTCGCGGCGGCCGGCGTCAAGCGGATCTACGGCATTGTCGGCGATAGCCTGAATGGTCTGACCGATGCGATCCGCCGCCAGGGCAAGATCGAATGGGTGCACGTCCGCCACGAGGAGGTCGCCGCTTTCGCCGCGGGCGCCGAGGCGCATCTGACGGGCGAATTGGCGGTCTGCGCCGGCAGTTGCGGGCCAGGTAATTTGCACCTGATCAACGGACTCTTCGATTGCCACCGGTCGCGCGTGCCGGTGCTCGCGATCGCGGCGCAAATTCCGTCGGCCGAGATCGGCGCCGGCTACTTTCAGGAAACTCACCCGCAGGACCTGTTTCGCGAGTGCAGCCACTACTGCGAGCCCGTCTCCGGCGCGAACCAGATGCCGCGGGCGCTCGAAGTTGCGATCCGCGAGGCGGTCGGCAAACGCGGCGTGTCGGTCGTGGTGATTCCAGGCGACGTTGCGCTGCAGAATGCTGCCGACGCGCCGGCACCGAAGGTCCAGGGTCTGCTGCCATCGGCTCCGGTAGTGACGCCGACGTCGCGTGACCTCGACCGATTGGCAGCCCTGCTGAACGGCGAGGGACGCGTCACGATCTTGTGCGGCTCGGGCTGCGCCGGCGCCCACGATGAGCTTCTGGCGCTCGGCGAGCGGCTCAAGGCGCCGATGGTGCATGCGCTGCGCGGCAAGGAATACGTCGAATGGGATAATCCCTTCGATGTCGGGATGACCGGATTGATCGGCTTTTCGTCCGGTTATTACGCAATGCTCGATTGCGATGTTCTGCTGATGCTCGGCACCGATTTTCCCTACCGTCAGTTCTATCCACAGGGAAGCGGCGTGCGCATCGCGCAGGTCGATATTCGCGCGGAGAACATCGGCCGCCGCGCGGCGGTCGATCTCGGGGTCGTGGGCGACGTTCGGGCGACGCTCGATGCATTGCTGCCGCTGCTGCAGCAGAAGCGCGACGGCGCGCACCTCGCTCAAGCGCGAGAGCACTATGGCAAAGCGCGCAAGGCGCTCGACGATCTGGCGGTCAGCTCGTCCGGCAAGGGGCTGATCCACCCGCAGCAAATCGCCAAGGCGATCAGCGAGCAGGCTGCAGAAGACGCCATCTTTACCTGCGATGTCGGCTTGCCGACGGTTTGGGCTGCGCGTTACCTGGCAATGAACGGCAAGCGCCGGCTCATTGGATCGTGCCTCGTGCAGCTCGGGCTGCCGGTGAAGGTTGTCGTATTCAACAACGGTGCGCTCGGCTTTATCGAGCTCGAGCAGAAATCCCGCGGGTTTCTCAATTTCGGCACTGAATTCAAGAACCCGAATTTTGCCGCGATGGCCAAAGCCATTGGCATTCGCGGCGTCCGGATCGAGAACCCGGCCGAGGTCGATGACGGAATAGCCGCTGCGTTCGCTCACGATGGCCCGGTTTTGATCGATGCCGTCGTCAACCGCACCGAACTCGCCATGCCGCCTGCGGTCACGCTGGAGATGGCGAAAGGCTTCACCCTTTACATGGTGAAGGCGGTGATGAGCGGCCGGGGCGACGAGGTCATCGATCTCGCCCGCTCGAACCTTTGGCGCTGACGGTGGCGATCCGATGGACCTGACCGCGCTGCTCCTGTCGCGACTGCAATTCGCGTTCACCATCTCGTTCCACATCATCTTCCCGTCCTTCACGATCGGGCTGGCGATGTGGCTCACCGTGCTGGAGGCGCTGCATCTCGCGACCGGGCGCCCCGCCTACCGAGTGGTCTTCGAATTCTGGCTCAAGATTTTCGGCGTCGCGTTCGGGCTCGGCGTGGTTTCCGGCATCGTCATGGCGTTCCAGTTCGGCACGAACTGGAGCGAAATGGCACGGATGTCCGCATTTCCACGAGCACTGTCAGTCCCGCCATGTCCCGCCGCGTCGCGGAGGAGCATGCGCGCCACGGGCAGGGCTATATCGCCGCGCCAGTGCTCGGGAATCCCGACTTCGCGCGGGCGCGGAAGCTTTTTGTGCTCGCGGCGGGCCCGCGCGCGCCGCTGGAAAGGATCCGCCCGCTGCTTGAGAGACTGGGGCAGCGGCTCTTTGTGATTGGCGAAGACGCCGGATCGGCGAACCTCGTCAAGCTCGCTGCCAACGTCCTCACCGCGACAACCCTCCAATGCATGGGCGAGGTGTTGGCACTGCTGCGAAAAGGCGGGGTCGAGGGCCATCTTGCGTTCGATGTGCTGACCAACTCGCTGTTCGACTCGGGCGTCCACAAGACTTACGGGGCGAAGATTGTCGAGGGGCGATACAGCCCGCCTGGATTGACGGCGCCGCTCGCCATCAAGGACCTGCGGCTCGCGTTGGCTGAGGCCGAACATGAGGCCGTACCGATGCCTGCGGCGAGCCTCGTCCATGATCGCCTCGTCGCGATGGTCGCTCGCGGCTGGGCCGGGCTCGACTGGTCAGCTCTCGGTTTGCTCGCGGCGGTCGACGCTGGTCTAGGCGAAGGCCGCTGAACGTTGCACCGGCAATCGAGCGGCGAGAAACCTGCGCTCTGCTGGCGCAGATTATGACTGGCGAGCGCCCGCAGCCGCGCGGTGTCATGCTGTCAGATCCCTCTGCGCCGCGGCTTGCCGCACTATTGATGCGCCACGGCCCCCATCTCGCGCGAGGCGAGGGTGGGACCGCGCCACTGGATCCGATCGTCTTCCTTTACCGCTGATCGGCTGCGCGATCCCCGACAGCTCGAATTCGTTTTCGCATGCCTGCTCGGGATCGGCGCAGGCGATGCTGATTGCGTAGGCAGAATGCTTCTATCGAACGAGGCCGCAGCGTCGATGTCGCGTTCCAGCAGCTCGCGTAGCGTCTGTCGTGCGCGCGCGATCCGCGACCGGATGGTGCCGATAGGAACCGCCAGGATTTGCGCTGCCTCGTCGTAGCGCATACCTTCGAGGCCGATCAGCAAGATCACCCAGCGCTGGAGTTCCGGCAATTTCCCGATCGCTCGCTCGACATCGAGGAGGTCGAGGCGCGCGCTCGGCTCGGTCTGTGCAAGTGCAAGGCACCCGCTGGCGACGATCGCGTTGTCCTGCTCGCGTATCAAGCGGCGGATGCGGTTGATATGCAGGTTGTGAAGTACAGTCAAAATCCAGGCTCGAAGATTGCTGCCAGGCTGCCAGAGATGCTCCTTCGCAAGCGCACGCACGAGGCAGCTCTGCACTAGATCGTCGGCTTGGCCGACATCTCGGGTCAGAGCCCGCGCGTAACGCCGTAGCCGGGGTACTTCTTGCTCGATCAGTCGGCCGAAATCGCTCATGACCGCCCTCCTTCGTTGAGTTGGACCACGAACCGTTGCCGCTGCTGCGGCAGTACACGAAGCCGGGCGAAATTTTATGCCTGCCATGGGGGCCCTGAACGTCCGGATCGCCGTCTCCGGGATAGGCTCTCTTTTGATGGGAGCCGAATGAGATGACTCTCAGCTAACCGTTCGCCCGCCGCCCTGCAATTGCACGGGCGGACCAACTCGATTGGCAGTTGGAATGATCTCGCTGATACCCTGGTTTAGCCGGGGCCGGCGACGGCGTTACTGGTCTTGATTTCCCTATGAGAGGGCGTCAAGAGAGGCGGCGGAACGGGTCGTTAAACCGGCTCTCGGGAAAAGCCCCATCCCTCAAATGGTGCGCGACTATTGCCCGGGGAGGTTTAGCTTGTCGGCCATGCGCGCAAGAGTGGGCAGGGATGACGCCTTCATCTTCCGCATGACCTGGCCGCGGTGGACTTTAACCGTGATCTCGCTAATGCCGATGTCGTTGGCGATCTGTTTATTGAGTCGGCCGGTCACAACCAAGGCCATCACCTCGCGCTCGCGCGGGGTCAGCGTTTCGAAGCGCGCCCGCAGCGCTGCGACCGCCTTTTCGTTTTCCAGCCAAGCGCGATCTCGCGCAAGACCCAGCTGGATCGAGTCGAGCAGGTCTTGATCGCGGAAAGGCTTGGTCAGGAACTCGATCGCGCCCCCCTTCATCGCCTGCACGGTCATCGGAATATCGCCGTGCCCGGTGATGAAGATGATCGGGACGTGGATGTTTGCCGCCGAGAGCTCTCGTTGAAAATCGAGACCGCTTTGCCCAGGCAATCTGACATCGAGCACCAGGCAGGTGGGTCCGTCCGGGCGTCCCTCGTTCAGGAATTCGGGGACCGAGGCGAGGGCCTTGGTTTGCAGGCCGACGGAACGGATCAGGCTGCTAAGCGCCTCGCGGACCTCGGCGTCGTCATCGACGATGATGATGGTCGGCTGTTCGGTCATCGCTAATGCCCGCTGCAATAGAGGCACCGCA
>VAZF01000272.1 GCA_005888425.1 Alphaproteobacteria bacterium | reverse complement strand
GCGGCCGCGGTGATGCGGCCCCGATCGTGCTCGTGCAATGCGAGTCGTTTTTTGATGCCGGCAGGCTCGATCCGGCGATCGGCGGCGAGCTGTTGCCGGCACTCGAGGAATGCCGCGCCGGAGCGGCGTTGTCGGGCCGCCTCGAAGTGCCGGGCTGGGGTGCCAACACGATGCGCACCGAGTTCGCCGTGTTGACCGGCATCCCCGAAAGCGAGCTCGGCTACGACCGTTTCAACCCGTATTATGCTTTGGCGCGCGCGCCCGTCGCCTCGCAGGCCTGGCGCTTGCGCGAGGCGGGCTACCGCACGATCTGTCTGCACCCGTTCAGCGCCCGCTTTTTCCGCCGCGACTTGGCGATGCCGGCGCTCGGCTTCGACACGTTTCTCGACGCCAAGGCGCTCGGAGGCTCGGCGCGGCCGCCCTACTGCGCCGATCCCGATCTCGCGCGGCAGGTGTTGCGCGTGCTCGACGAAGCCGGACCGCGGTGCTTTATCTTCGTCATCACGATGGGCAATCACGGGCCGTGGCTTGATAAGGGGCCACCGATCGATCCCGCGGTTACTCGCCTGTTCGATGCGCGTGCGGTGCCGCAGGGAAAGGCCTTGCAGCGCTATCTCGACGGGCTCCGGCGCTCAGATGAAATGCTGGCCATCCTGATGTCAGGGCTGGAGCAGCGCCGTGGCGATGCGATGCTCGGATTTTACGGCGACCATTTGCCCAGTCTGCCGCATGCCTTCGAGCATTTCGGCTTTACCGAGCCGCATAGCGATTATGTGATCTGGCCCGGTGGCGCGGCACCGCCGCTTCGCCGCGATCTGCCGGCACATGATCTCGGCCGCATCATCGTCGATCGCGCGCTCGGCGCTGAATGGGACGCAGCAATCGGCGGAAGCGGCGCGGGCACAACGCGCGATCGCGTTGAAGGCGTATTGGCGGCAGGCCGCTAGTCGTCAGATCAGTACTTGATAAACGGAATGCAGTTTTTCGTTTATGAAATCGTCGCTCGCATCGTCGCAATTTACTTGTGCGTCCATTCCAGCCGCAAGCTTTGGTATGGCCTTGTCGAGAAAAAAATCGCACACTTCAATCCTGATCTTCTCGACTGGTGGTCGTATAGGGATGTCCATAGAGATGCTGCACCGATCCGCTACTGGATACAGATCGGCATCCGGATAACTATCTTGGCTGCATGCCTTTTTGTCGCGTTATTTGGCTGGTGGCAACCAAACACCTGAGCATCCGCTGATGCCCTTCTGCGATATCCGCATTCCACTGCTATGGGTGGACAAGATACATCAGGCGCGCCGGACCCTAGCACGCCGATTTATGAGTACACGGCCTAAGGCTGACGATCGGCCGTGTGCCACTTTTCCGGGAACTCGGCCATCCGGTCGAAACCCTCGGCCAAGTCGAACAGCTCCTGCCGAACTTCCGGGAACCGGGTCTGCCGCGCCAGCCGTCTGAGGGAATCCGCCACGTCGCGATAATGCTCGCTTCTCGACGGGTGGTCGTCGCTGGTCATGCGGCTGCGTACTCTGAGGGGTTCAGCCCGCCAACATCGGTTGACACAGATCTGTTCCGCGGTCGCGCCCACGCCGGCAGTGCTCTGTGCCAGCATCAGTCATCGTTGCCGCGCGAGGCCGAAGCGGTTTCGAGTTCGCCCAGATGCGCCGCAGTGTTGATGATCGCGGTGTGCGAGAAGGCCTGCGGAAAATTCCCGAGCAGGCGTTTCGCCACCGGGTCGTATTCTTCCGACAACAGGCCGAGATCATTGCGCAGCTCGAGCAGCCGCTCAAACAGTGCGACGGCGTCATCGCGCCGCCCGATGCGCGCCAGCGTATTCGCCATCCAGAAGCTGCAGGCGAGAAAGACCCCTTCTCCGGGCGGCAACCCGTCGGCGCCGGGCCGGCTCGGATATCGGCAGACAAAGCCGTCCTGCATCAACTCGCGCTCGATCGCCGCGACGGTGCCGTGCACCCGCGGATCCTCGGGCGGCAAAAAGCCGAGCTGCGGGATCAGCAACAGTGACGCATCGAGATCGCGCGAGCCATAGGACTGAACAAAGGTGTTGCGCTCGCGGTCAAACGCCTTGTCCATGACATCGGCAAAGATTTTTTCACGCACCGTTTCCCAATGCGCGCGCGGGCCTTTCAGGCCGAATTGATCGATACCCTTGATCGCGCGGTCGAAGGCGACCCAGCACATCATCTTCGAAAAGGTAAAATGCCGCGGCTCACCGCGACTTTCCCACATGCCATGATCGGGCCGTTGCCAGATCGTCTCCAGATACTCCAGCAGCTTCAGGGTCATTTGCCAGGAGTGGGGATTGCTCTCGAGCCCAAAGCGGCGGCAGGTGTAGAGCGCATCGCTCAGCTCGCCGTAAACATCGAGCTGCAGCTGTTCATGTGCCGCATTGCCGATCCGCACCGGGCGGCTGTTCTCGTAACCGGGCAGCCACTCGATCTCGAATTCGGGCAGCCGCCGCTCCCCGGCGAGCCCGTACATGATCTGCATCTCCGAGGGATGTCCCGCCGCGGCGCGCAGCAGCCATTCGCGCCAGGCTCGTGCCTCGCTGCGGTAACCCGACGTCAACAGCGCGTAGAGCGTGAACGTCGCATCGCGGATCCAGCAGTAGCGGTAATCCCAGTTGCGCACACCGCCGATCCATTCCGGTAACGACGTCGTCGCGGCCGCGACGATGCAGCCGGTCGGCCGATAGGTCAGCATTCTGAGCGTGATCAGCGAGCGTATGATCGCGTCGCGCCACGGCCCTTGCAGATTGCATTGGCCGGACCAGTCGTGCCACCGCGTCTCGGTCGACAGCAATCGTTCGAATGGGTCGCGGTAGCGAAACCCGTGGTGGTGCGAGGGATACCAGGTCATCGTGAAGGGCACGGTCTCGCCGGCTTCGACCGTGAACTCGCCGACCGTCGTCAAATCGGGCGTGCCGCGAAGCTCGACGGGCGTGATGAATTGCAACGCGTTCGGACCCGCGACCGCCTGCGGCCCGCCGAAATGCTGGCGCACCCACGGGATGCCGCGGCCATAGTCGAACCGCATGATCAGCTCGGTGCGCATCGGCACCCGGCCCTTGTCGCCCCTGACCAGGCGGATGAGGTCGATCTGTTCCTCCCGGTCAGTCAGCGCGATGAAGTCGATCAGCGTGACACAGCCCTCGGCCGTCTCGAACTGCGTTTCGAGAATCCCGGTGTCGCCGCGGTAGCGGCGTGAGCGGCGCACGACCTCGGCGGCCGGCTCGATCAGCCAGCGGCCGTGCTTGGGCTCCCCCAGCAGCGCCCCGAACACCGACTCGGAATCGAAGCGCGGCAGGCACAGCCAATCGATCGAGCCGCCGCGCGACACCAGCGCGGCGGTGTAGGTATTGCCGATGATGCCGTAATCCTCGATCGGCGAGCTCATCGGGATCGAGGCTTTACCGAGGTCGGCAAGCCGCCCTGCCGCTTCGGATCCCATTCCTTGCGGATCTGCTCTTCGACCGGAAGGCCCGTCTCCGTGGTCGGGCTGTGCACCGTCGCATCGGGCGAGTCGGCGTCCGCGACGGGCTCATCGGCGACATAGTGCGGTTGGTGGCCGGGGCCCGGCTTAGGGTCTGCGGGGGGCTGTTTTGGCTGTTTTTCGCTGGGCATCGCGCTTTCCACGAGCAGTTTCGCCTAGTTTGCGAACGGACCCGGATTGCCGATCGTTTCCCCGACCCGGGCC